>JAFKGL010000010.1 GCA_017307065.1 Candidatus Paracaedimonas acanthamoebae | reverse complement strand
AAGAGTTCGTCAACTCTTCAACCCTATACAATTATAGTAACAAATTTCACCAAAAATATCAACAAATTTCTGTCACGAATTTCAAAAATCACCCCCCCTCACATGCCAAAAACGCATATCTTCTTTCTCTAAAAAGCACTCGTTCCTCTTACAAATATTATTGATTGGGAATCTTCTGATTCTTCAAAACTTAATTTATTTAAGCGAGCGGCCTCTCGCAATATAGAGGCCACCACAAACGAGTTTCGTCAAAGTTTAAGAGAAGGTTCGGTGAAAACTCACCTTCATCCTTTTATGTTTACAGATTTTTATGAAAATACCAACAAAGACTAAGAAGCTCTTTAAGCTTCCCTTTTCAGAGAAAAACCCTCTTAAAAATTAACTTCAAAATAGAAGATAATATTTCTAACAGGGTTCATCCTTTCAACAACTTCTCTTTATTTCTTTGCCATCAACTTTGCACGTTCTTCATTCGCCACCGTGAATGCTTGATTTCTTTCGATAGCAGCTTTTTGAAGAGCATCTGAAAAATACGCAATTTCGTGTTCTTTGGCACTTGCAATACTTTGATAGGCTTGCTTTTCTTCAGCTGTAGCCTGAGGTGATGTTGCAATAAAGTTTGCTTCAGCATAAGCAAACACAACTTCTAAAAAGTTTTTCCCCTGCTGTAATTCGGCTTTTGTCTTCTTTTCGAGATCATCCAAGGCTATAATCCAAGGCTTGAATTCTGGTTTTTCACCAAATTTCCTTTTTGCTCCTTGGATGCCCACGATATCCTTAATAGCTTGAGTAAGAGTAACCTTGATATTATCGACAAATATTTTCACATGCTGTTTAGCCTCTTTTAGTCCTGGTGTTCCAAGATTGATTCCAGAAAATATTATTTCTGCCTCTAATTTCTGATTAAGCGTTGTCAGAGTACCTTCCAATTTTTGTTGATCAACACTCTGTTCGACGACTGCAATGGCCGTGACAATTTCGTTTAAAGTACCCTGAAGTGCTTGATTTAATTTTCGATAATCCTCTTCTAGCACTGCTGATTTTAAAGTTTGAGAAGCCTCAGTTGGAAGACCACTTACGGCAAATACTTGATTCCCCACGGAAACAAAAAAACCTAGAATAAAAAAGAAGATCTTTTTAAGCATTTTAATAGCCTATATTTAATAAACTCATTCCATCAGACTACAGAGTGGTTTAAAATAAAGTTAATACTTAGAATCTCTCTACGGGAGACTCAGAGGATAAGGGGCATATTTAAATTCTGAGGGTTTAATAAGAGACCCATGAAAGATTATTGCTGACGCGTGCGCACTTCAATATTTCGCGCCTAAAAGTCAAAAAATAGAATCTTTAAATGACGCGGTATAGGCTCCAAAAAAGTATACTTTATTATTTTTCATCATTGACTTTATGACACTTTTTTACTATATAGGGAATAAAATACTTTTATATAATTTTTAATCGGGCTCAAATTCTTTTTTATAGGTAGTTCATGACTAAACTCTCTTTCTTTTGCTCACTTTTAACAACAACCTTATTAAGCATGCCTGCTATCGCAACAAAAGTAGATGAAGACATTCTTTCTGCTTCACGGGAGAAGTCACCCTCCATAAAAAAAGCTGAAATAAAAGCTTCTGAGGACATTGGGGCCTTTCTTGGAGCATGCGTACCCCAAATGCGCCTTTTAAAAGAGTGGATTATCCCCTTCTCTAACTCTAAAGACTCATCCCCTTTACCAGTTCAATCTATGATCAGTACATCACAAGAAGATCACGAAGCAACGATGACGCTCTTTAAAAAAAATGCGGCAAGTACGATTAAAGAATTAGTTCATGACGGTCTTGCTCTTATGGACGATTATCCAACAGAACTCACGGCAAAAAAACTCGACGACTTTAGCGCCTATGAGATGCTAGCAACTTTATTTGCTCGGATTTATGAAACAGAATTATTTCTTCAAGAACTTTCTCCCTCTTACGCCCTACATGGTCAATTAAAGGGATATTTTATCCTTCATAAAACACGCCAAAAAGAAAAAGAAGGACTGCAAAAACTACAGCAAGAACAACAAACCCCATCATCTCCCCAAGAGCCAAAATTTTCTCCAAAAAGAGATGACCTGGAACAAAAATTTCTAACAATAACAGAAGAGCTAGAACAAAAGTTTCGAGGAGTCTGCCAAAAAGTCGCGCAATATCGCCGTCTCACTGTTGCATTGCCGGATGGCACGCCTGATTTCTCTGACCTTACGTCCGAAGAGCCAACCAGCCCCCTCTTAAGCCCAAGGAGTAGCGATTCTATATCTCCTCCAAAACTTTCCCCCTCACCGTTGCCCTCTTCCTCACAAGATAGTATCGTCCAAAGAGGACGCGCGAAAACGACAAGTAGCCCTCGTGTTATGACTACCAGCCCCAAAGGCCCAAACTCCACAGAAGAGTTTCGCACAGGCTCTATACCTTCCTTACACTCTGAAAAAAAGAGACCGTTGAAGGAAAAACGCTCCGAATCAATGAGTGAGAAATCACCTCAAGGTATTTCTGCAACTGCCCTTCAGGAATCCTCGCGCTTTAGAGCTCTTTCTACAGCATCATCTTCTGACGAAAAAATTTCTGTAGAAAAAAGTCCGGAATCTCCCAAATCCGAGTCTCCCCAAAAAAAGCGTACTCTACTTGGGGATTTAAAAAGGTCTTTGAGCGGGAAAAAAAAGAACCTAAATGAGGTCAAATCTTCATCAAGCAGTCCTTCTTCTCGTTCGTCGTTAGGATCCTCTCAAGAGGAAACTCGATAGAAAACAGAAAGCTCTGCATCCATAGACTCTTCTCAGGTATCTCAAAATAAGAAGAGTCTATCAGATTTTTTAATTATTTCTCTAATGAAGACTTAAAGAACAGGAGGTATACTTAAACTCTGACGCTTTAATAAGCGCCACATGAGCCACCGTGACCGAATGCATCCGTCCTTCAATATGATGTGCCCAAAAATCAAGGAATTTATGGAGTTCAGGAAAATTGGGAAGTAAGTCATATTCTTGCCAGATAAACGTTTGTAAAATTTCTGGATGATCCGGCAAATAATAAAGGATTTCAGCGGTTGTTAAACGATAATTTTGCAGCTGAAGAGAAAGATGACTCATCATATCCTCCGTCTTTTTCTTATCAATACTTTTAGAATGGCATAAGATATTAAAGATTTTATTAAGATTTAAGCAAGAGCACTAATTTGTAATTGACCAGGAAATTCAACGGTAATAACACCTCCGATGTTGCAGGCAAGTATAGAGATTTGATCTAAAGCCGCTTCCTCTCCCACAAGAACTGTTGGCACCCCCGGCACCCAAGATTCTACAGCAGGAACACACTCTGTATCGACCCCCAAAGTTTCTGCGGCAAGGATTGAGCACGCAGAAAATCCTTCAATATTCACGAAAGGAATAGCGCTACTAATATTTCCAACCATCCCTTCGCCCGCAATGACATTCCCTAGAATAGTCATAGCACTCGGGGCGGCTCCTGCTGCACATTGGACTAAAGCTTCTGTTACAACCAAGGTTGCCATTGTTCTCTCTATTCTTCAAGTCGACGCCATGTCCGTCTTTTTACAAGCCCCATTAGAACAGTAAAAACTAAAAGATACGTTAAAATTTTGACGCCTAAATGCTTCCGCTCTTCCATTTCAGGCTCTGACGCCCATGCCAAAAAAGTCACAACATCATGCGCCATCTGATCAACAGTGGCCGCAGTTCCGTCCGCATACTCAACAAGGTGATCCGACAAAGGAGAAGCCATGGCTATTTGATGTCCGCCGAAATAAAGATTATAGGACATCCCTGGGGCTAATTTCATTCCTGCAGGAGTCTCAACATATCCTTTTAACAAGGCTTTCACGTAATGAGGCCCTCCCTTGCGGCCTTTAATCACTAAAGAAAGATCCGGTGGATTCGCGCCATTATTCGCGGCGCGTGCGGCTTTTTCATTCACAAAAGGATTCGGAAAATAATCTGACGGCTTCCCATTTCTTTTAACAGGATTTCCATCTTCATCCACTCCATCTTGAACTTCTTTCTGCGCGGCAATCGCCTTAATTTTAGCCTCACTAAATCCAAGAGCTTTCAACTGTCGATAACTGATATGACTCAATCCATGGCATGTTGAGCAAACTTGTTGATAAACTTGAAATCCTCGTTGAAGTTCAGCCCGGTCGTAAGTCCCGAATAGTTGATCAAAGCTCCACTTTTCTTGTGGGAAAAGAGGTTGCTCATTCGCACAAGGCTCATCACTAACCAATAAGTTAAATAAAACAATTGAAATTTCTCTTAAGAAACGACGGCTCATGAGGAGGCTCCCCCTTTTACAGAAGGTACCGATTTCTTTTGAAGGCTCTCAGGCAAAGGAAGAGGACGTTCAATCCGATTCAAAAGAGGCACAAAAACTAAGAAATGAATAAAATAATAAACTGTTGCTATTCTTCCAAAGATCAAAGGTAATCCTTCAGGTTTTTGAGAACCAACCCAACCCAGAATCAAACACGTGGCCACAAAGATCCAAAACAAGACTTTATATAACGGTCTAAAGCGGGCACTGCGAATAGGAGAGCGATCTAACCAAGGCATTAAGGTCAAGATAAAAACGGCGCTAAACATCAACACGACGCCTCCTAATTTATCTGGCACAGAACGCAAAATAGCATAAAAAGGCAAAAAATACCATTCAGGAACGATATGTTCAGGAGTCACAAGTGGATCCGCGGGAATATAATTATCGGGTTCTCCAAAAAAATTAGGCGCAAAAAAAACAAAGCTCCCCCATACCATCAATAAAACACCTAGTCCTAAAAGATCTTTCACGGTGTAATAAGGATGGAACGGGATCTTATCTCCAGGCTTCTTGGCATCAATCCCAAGAGGGTTATTTGACCCATGCTGATGAAGTGCAATTAAATGAAGAAAAACCACGCCTACAATCAAAAAAGGAAATAGATAATGCAAAGCAAAGAAGCGGTTTAATGTCGGATTTGCCACAGAAAATCCGCCCCATAACCACGTAACAATAGAATCTCCAATCAAAGGAATAGCCGAGAATAGATTAGTGATCACAGTGGCACCCCAGTAACTCATCTGGCCCCATGGCAAGACATATCCCATGAAAGCTGTCGCCATCATGAGCAGAAAAATAACAACCCCCAAAATCCACAAAAGTTCGCGCGGCGCTTTATAGGACCCATAATAAAGTCCTCGAAACATATGAATATAAACGACGACAAAAAACATTGAGGCACCATTCATATGAATGTAGCGTATTAGCCAGCCATAGTTGACTTCTCGCATGATGCGTTCCACGCTATTAAAAGCATGATCCACATGTGGTGTATAAAACATTGCTAAGAAAATGCCGGTTAAAATCATGACAACCAACACAACTCCCGCAAGAGATCCAAAATTCCACCAATAACTTAGATTCCGGGGAGTTGGGTAGTCCACCAATTCTTTATTAATAAAAGAAAAAACAGGCAGACGTTCATCAACCCACTGAACAAATCCTGCTTTCTTTTTTTCTGACGAAGGCATTGTCATATCGACTCCTAACCTACTTTCAAGGTTGTTTCATTTAAAAAGGTATAAGGCGGCACCTCTAAATTCCGAGGGGCAGGTCCGCCGCGGATTCGCCCTGAAATATCATAAACAGATCCGTGACAAGGGCAATACCAGCCGCCGTACTGACCGCGATTATCACTGGGCTTTTGTCCAGAAGGAACACACCCTAAATGGGTACAGACACCGACCACTACCAGCCATTGAGGATATTGTTTAAAACGCTCATCATCCGATTGAGGATCAACGAGGTCTGCAAGGTTAACGTTTTTAGCTTCTTGGATTTCTTGAGCGGTTCGATGACGGATAAATAAGGGACGGCCTCGCCACATGACAGTAATAGCTTGTCCGACTTGAATCGGCTTAAGATCAAGTTCAATAGAGGCTAGAGCTAAAACATCTGCAGCAGGATTCATACTTTTAACGAAAGGCCAGATAAAGCCTGAAGTTCCTACAACACCTACCGCACTCGTCGCTAAAATGAGAAAATCACGCCTTGATTTATGAATAAGCTCAGGTTGCTCTTGGTCGATCTTTAAAGTTTCATCGTTCTGCATATAGCCCCCTTTATGGTTGCAGATTCCTTTCTTCTCTTGAATAAATCTATAAGGCAATCAGGGAATTTGAGCAATATGAATAAAAAGAGCCGGCGCTTAAAAAAACACCGACTCTTAATTAGGTCCCAGCGAAAGTTAGGGGAGGGAAAAGATAATCGCTAGAACCATACGAGCCACTTAACATGGCCCATATTTAAATCTTATTCTCAATTCTCATAAAAGCATATATATTCAACTTTGTCATCTAAAAAATAGATCTTAGAGATAAAAAAATTTTATCTCCTAAATTCAGATAATTAACCTGAATCCTTTATACAATAACCACTAGACAAGATATTTTGAGTTAAATATTCTTGAAAGGCCTTAATCCGTCGAGAGTTTTTAAGGCTCCGATGATAAGAATAATAGATATCAACCCAATGTTTTTCAATCTCAGGTAGAACTTCGACTAATTTTCCTATCCCTGGAAAGTGAGGATTCATTGAGATGATCCCAAGCCCTTGTTCTGCAGCTCTCGTTAACGCAAGGCTCGAGTTCACTTGTAAAAAAGGCTTTCTTGAAACACCTGTGGCACACCCTAAATTAAGATGCCAATCTACATTTCCTAAAAAGCTTTTTCTTAATGTTGAGAATGTAATAATTCGATGGTTATCAAGGTCTTTAGTACTTTTTGGCAGCCCAAAATTTTTGATATATTCGGGGCTAGCATAGAGTTTCAAAGGATAGGACATTAAATATTCTTGGATCAAATCAGGCACATTTGCGATCAAAGGTCCTATGGCAACATCAGCATCCGCTGCCTCGAACTCAACCATCACATCATTATATCCTTCAAGAATAAAATTAAATTTGGGATATTGTTTAAGAAAATCCGACAAGATTTCAATAAGCCAAAAATTAATTGTCCCCAAACTCGTAATGATTTTGAGGGTACCCGCGGGCTCTTTATTAAAATCTTCAATTTCTATTGTGGCTAGATTTTCAAGGTCGAATATCTTTTTTGCTGTATTTAATAATAGCTGCCCTGAATCCGAGGGAATAACACCTTTAGCTCCACCCAGCCTTATAAACAGTTGGGTATCCAGCTCTTCTTCTAACATTGCAATCGAGCGGCTAATGGCTGATTGAGCAATTTTTAAGCTTGTTGCAGCAGCAGAAATACTTCCTCGCTTTGCAACCTGATAAAATACTCGAAGCTTTTCTAAATCCATAATAATTAGGCTCTTAATTAATTCTTAAAGCCCCTTCTATTATAAAATAAAGCTTTCAATCCCCCTTTAATATCAGCAATATTCAACAACCTAAGAGTTAACCTACTTTTGCAATCCCGACGAGATGCCATGGATGTATATTTGCATTTTTTTTAATAAGTTTCTTCATTTCAACCCACCTCATATTTAATTTATAAAACCCCAGAACCAACCAAAGCAACTTTAAGTTCAAATTTCTCTATTGAAATAGTCTCATCATTGAGCTTTTTATTGCCAATAGTATTCTTAAGTTTTTTTCTAGATTTAATTAACTAAAATTTAATAAATGTTTATTAATGTATCTAACATTTTTTCCAACAATGCAAGTCAATTTTCACCTTTAGCCTGTCAAAAACCTCCTAAAAAGAAGCTTTTTAACTGCTATTTTCCTTACATAGCCCCCAATAAAATCAATCTCATTTAAATAAAAATTTAATTAAATTTTAAATGCATAGAGAAAAAGTTTATCGTATGATTTTTTAATGAAATCTAAGACTGGGAAAGCATATGAAATTTTATTATTTTTATCTAATTCTTTTCTTAAGCTTTATGACTTTGACAGCCCCACATCCAAGCTTCTCACACTCTAATGATTATTATCTCGGATATGCTCGCTCAATAACTGATGACGCGATCCCAGAAGAAGATGTTCATCTCACCATCACGAATCATATTCTTTATCTTACAATTAAGGGGGATCCTCTTGATATTCATGTAGAGCAAAGATTGAGAGAACGCCTTTTAAGGACAAAATATTTTCAAACGATTAAAATCCATTATGAAGATAAAATAAATACACCCGAAATGACTCTACCGAAGCCCGTAGAAGAAGAAAAACCGGGACTAGATGAACCTATGCCTTCTGGAACTATTTATAATGCACCGATTGCGGACCCTAAATGGCCGAGATTTTCTGTAGGATATCAAAATCATTTTAAAAAAAATCATGGCAAAAGCATTTATTCTTTATCTTTCGGCGAGAATTTAGCCCTCTTCCGTCACAAAAACAACAGTGAAATATATGAACTAGGCATCCAAGCAGGACTTTTTGGAGCTATGGATATTTCGTCAAATCCAACGACATTAATTAACTCTGATTACTTTGTAGGAATAGGACTTTCAATTGTGCGTAGTAAAAAATGGCAGAATATGATTCAGTTCTCCCATCTTAGCTCGCATTTGGGCGATGAACTTATTGTGAAAGATCCAACGATTACCAAAAAAAGAATTAATCTCAGTTATGAAACTCTTAAATGGCTTACCGCTTATAAGTTTAATAGTTTAAGGCCTTATCTGAGCATTGGTTATATTATCCATCGCGATCCCTCCACCATCAAACCTCTCACTTTCGAAGGCGGCTTTGATTACATCTCTGAAGATAAATTTATCTTTCATACGACAAGAGCTGTAGCAGGTGCACATATTCATAGTTGGGAAGAAAATAAATTTAAACCAACGCTAAATGTACGGGCAGGATTACAATTAGAAAACCCCGTCTGGCAAGGAAGACTCCTTCAAGGTCTCATTGATTATTCTTACGGAAAATCACGCCATGGCCAATTTTACAAACAAAAAGAACACTATATTGGCGTCTTAATCTCTCTCTCGAGCTAAGAAATATCCCACTTAAACTGCAGGGATTGGAGATGTGGGGAAAGTTCTGGTGAGGCTAAGCTAATAGCTTACGATAAAAGGCAAGCTCAATTACAGATAAATCTGTAGAAAAGAGTCAAGTGCTTAAGGGAATAAGCTCGTCTGGTCCACCAACAGTTCAATATCGAGAATAGTTTAATGAAGCTTATGTAGAACCAATCTAAACTCTTGTGCTTTTCGAAATAGCTTTTACGCTTAGTATAAACGAACCTCTTTGAATTTTGCTAAACAAGTTTTTGAAAAATCAGAGGGTAAGTTTCGGTCTCTATTTTGTAATAAAATCTTTTCGGCATTTCCTACAATATTTTTTCTAATTTCATAAACCTCTACATTACAATTGCAGTTATTCCATTTATAACTAACCTCGTAATCTTTGCCTTCTTCAAATGTGTGTTGTATAACAACCCCGCATTTACAAATGATACGATTACCTTTAGCACCTTCAAACATATAAACTTGAGGGACACCTGCTCTTATATAAAATTCTTTTGCACCATTCTCATGATAGTCCCATAGAGGTATGCCAAGGCATCTAGGGTCACTATTAAAAACAAATCCATTTCTAAGTCTCATCATCTCATGCTCATCATCACACTCTTTGGATTTGTAGCCTCTAACTACAGTTACCATTTCCATGTCTGTTACGAACCTAACTCTTGCTATAGGTCCAGATGTGGGTTCTTCGTATGTAACACTTGCACATCCAGTGATTGTTAATGTCAAAAGTAGTAGTAGAATGTTATGAATCTTGATTGAGAACATTTTCATTTTCCTTTGGAAGTTTAATCTTGAAACACTAATAAGTTTTTACAGAGTAAATTTTAACATTTCTATCCTCTGCTGAACAAAGTTATGATCGATGGCATTGCTGGCGGTGAAGATACTCAGGCCAGGATCGGTGTTGGTCAAAAGACTTGTGAGAGATCCCCCTATCTTTGCTATTGTGCCTCGTGTCTGAAGAGACAGAGTCTCAGGTAAAGATTCCGGCATAATGTAAGAATTAAGTATTATCTGGAATCAACCCTCTTTCTTTTTCTTCTTCTGTTAGTAAATATTCAAAAAAGTCTGCAAATGAAGGAAATATGCGATGTTTATATTCTAATTTTTTTTCAGCTGCTAAATTATAAGCATCTGGAATACTGCAGTAAATAATAGGGGTTTTTTCTTCTGACGTAGTTTTTGTTTCCATAACTATAAAACTACTTTCTGTCTCTTCAAGAGCAAGATATTTATTAGGAAGACCAAAATTAGATCTTCTATAAAATAATGTTTTATCTACTATATTATATTCATTTCCTTGTCGAACAAAAGAAAAGAGACTATGCAAACCTATTAGACCACCGCTATAAAATTTTGCTATATAATGAAAATCATATGGAAATTTAATTTTTAGTTCACCTTCTGCTTGTTTCAATAATTCAATAGAGGCGGAATCATTTTCGAAATAATTTTGAAACTTATGTTCAAGTTTTTTAAGTTGATCATTCATTTTTAGTAATCCTATCTTTCCAGTATTCTCTTTTTTCGGAATCCCAGACCGTATGATCAACAGGATTTTCTGGATGTGGTTTATTTCTGCCATACTGTCCATGGAGAATATTCTGTCCTATTGTACCGATACCATGATATCGAGTACTCGCTTCTATTAACGGTCCAATATTCTTTTGCCCCACATGGTGGAGTGTTGCAAATGATCCATCTGCTAATTGAGGAGCAAGTCCAAATTTTGCAGCTTCTGCATTCGTTTTTCCTATAAAACGTTTATCGCCACTCTTTCTCACCATATCCCAATCAATATCACTTCGTTGATAGACAGGGTAAGTTTGCTGTGTTCCCACAGAAGATGTCCAGTGAATTTTTTGAGTAAAAATATCGGATTTAAACTCTCCCATAGAAAGAGGTTTTTGCGCCATCTTCTTATCCAGAGTGAGGATATAAGCTAGGGAATCTTCTGCTTGAGGCGTGACAAAGGCTAAAGGAAGAGCATCTTCAAATACTTGATACCCTTCTTGCCAGGGGCCACCATCATATAAAGGCGTGGTCAGAATCTTCATCTGACTCTTCTCAGGCATAAACCCGGAATCTTCCCAAAGGATTCCCTCCGGCAGTAAATCCATCATCAACGGATGATCTTTCAACCATTGTCCAACTTGATGGACAGAGATTCCTGAAAGCCCCAGCTCTGCTAACACTTTTGGTGTTAAACTTCTTGCAAGACGAGCTGTTTGTAGCAGGAAGTTATGATCGATGGCATTGCTGGCCGTGAAGATACTCAGGCCAGGATCGGTGTTGGACAAAAGACTTGTGAGAGATCCCCCTATCTTTGCTATTGTGCCTCTCGTCTCAAGAGACAGCGTTTTAGGCAAAGATTCCGCAAGCACTTCCGCCCCAAGGGCACTCAGCCCACCACCCAAGGCTTCTTGAAGGTCGCCTCCTGAAAGGCCAAGGCTTAATAAAAATCCCGTACCAAAATGCCCACCTTTATGAACTAGATAAGAAAGATCTCCACTTCCATAAAGATCTCCCAGATTATTCGACATCACGCCCCCAACTGTGTGGGCTACACAAGAGGTCACGCCTGACACAAGTGCTTCTTGGGGTTTACATCCTTCTATCACGATGTGGAGGGGCGTTGAGACCAAGGACCTCACGGCATTGACTTTGAGGTGTTGGGCCCATCCTTTCGGTTGAGACGGAAGTTTCAAGGGGCCGCTTAACTCATGTATCGTCCCAGCTGTCGCCATATTGATGATGAGGGATTGGGCAAAACGAGAAGAGGTGAGATCTTTGCCAACCTCTTTTAGATTCCCCCCGTGCATCACAAGAGAACTTGCTGTTTGGCTTGCAACACAGCCTACCGCCACACTCCCAATCGTCCCAATCACCGGCGCTGTGGATGAAACACTTAAGAAAGTCGCCATCACAGTCGGAGTCGCCGTTCCCATCGTCAACAGACCTGCGGCTAGCCCTGCGATCATCGCAAGAGCTTGCCCCCCACGCGCGCGATACCCCACACACTTATCATACATCTCGTCACGAGCCTCAGGACGTGTCAGATCAATAACATCACTCTCGCATATCAACGAAGAGGAGACCTCAGGTCGATCCCCAAATATCCCTCCTGACGCTCTTAAGATAACCTCTCCAGGAACCTTCATCGTCGTGGGAAGGCGAACCTCTTTAAATCCTCCAAGCTCCATAATCTTGCGCTTCTGATTATACAAAAAAGGGGCTTGGGGTTGCATCAACTGCGCATCTTCAATCCTGAGAACGCCCAGCGCCTCTATCAGGGCAGGCCCCTTGTTCCCCTCAAATGCTGTGCCCATAAAATGGATGTCATGATCAGAAACAACATGAATCGATCCCTGCGAAATCACCTTCGTCGGCTCAATCTCATAATAAGGGGTCATCCCCGTCTTACTCATCCCGCGACATCCTGCCGAAAAGTCTTTTAAGGATGTTGTTATGAGGGGAAGAAGTTCAATCTTTTGGGTTACTTCTGGAGACCAGCCTTCTGGTCCAGCTAAAAGCTTTCCACCGTGCACACTCAACGACTCAAGAACTCTTCCTTTTTCATATTCCGGAAAAAAGAGCTCAATTTCTTTTGGATCCTTTATAACTCTCCCAATCTCATAAAGTCCACTCAAGTCCTCAGGATAAGCTTCTGTCATTGTAATTGTGTGCTTCTCTTCCTTCTTTTTTCTCTTAGTACGGCCCGTCCATTTCTTTTTCTTGGTGACGGTTTCAACAGTGTACGTCTCTTGCCAAGATCTCTGTTCTCGCCTCACCAGAACTTTCCCCACATCTCCAATCAAAGTCGTTGCTTGCACAACCCCTGTCGTAGATAACGTTTCGAAATCCGTCCATAAGACCTCTGATTTCACCTCTCCAAGGGCATTCTCACAGTGCTTTCCATGAAGCTCTAACTGCTTGACCCACACCTCGCCCCCAAGGTGTGGAACGTAACGAGACGTTTTGCCTTTTTGTATCTCACAATCAATTTGTTTCGTTAATCTCAGCGTCCCCGTCGCTACACCTCCTTTATCCGCAATTAACCGAGCCTGATCAAAATGGGTCAAAGAAGCCTCATCTCCCATCAGATAAACTTCTTCCCCCTTAATTTGGGCAACGTGCTCTTGCAAATGAGGATCATAATAAGAGAGTGGCGTCCCCACATAGGTCCTCAAACTTTGTGAATTACCTTTTCCTTGAGGGCCATAAAAAAGCACTGGCTCCTGCAGCTTAAGAGAAATCTCTTTTGGCAAAGTCTGTTTTTGGAGTGAACTGATGCCTTTCTCAATTAAGGCCTCAAAAGAGACATCCCCTGGCAAGCCTAAAAGTTTTGGATTCTCAAGAAAAGGCTTTAGATAAGGGATCAGTGCTGCACCATTCTGGATCATTTTTCGATGCAAAGAAAGATAATCAGGGCACTCAGGTGTCAAAGGAATATAGCCGATATTCTTTTGAAACGCTTCTAAGAGCGCGCGACCTTCCAGAAAAGATGGAAGCGCAAACGGAAGCTTTTCTGATCCTTTTGGCCCCAAAATTAAGCGGGTCATCCCTCGAAGTTCTTCCTCTAAAGGATACGCAATCGGTATCAACGAGGTCCCCTTACCCGTTGAGTCACTCTTTCCCACACTTAAAAGAGAATCCAAAGATAATGCCATGATGGGTTGATAAGCTTGCACACTCCCAGATCTTCCAACCGTCTGGACCGTCAAACCTTCTTTAAAACTAATCAAGATTTTCGAGCCGACTATTTTTCCTTGAATAAGCGCTTGCTTTGCCCCTGTAAAAGCAATTCCTTGACTGCCTTCCATCTGCGGGAGAACCGAATACGATTCATTGGTTTCAATCTCAATGATGGAATCCAATGGAAAATAATCTTCTAATGTTCGCCAGTCAGAAAGCTCCGCTCGTTTTGGATTTAATGCTTGCGTCCACTTTTGGCTATTTTCCAGGTTTCTCTTCTCTCGCTCTAAGATCTTTTTAAACTTAGGATAGTCATCTTTGGCTCGATCCTTGTGGAAAATCCAAGAAAATTGTTTGTGTAATTCTCGACGCGTTAAATCAGCACATAGGGCCGGATATAAAATGTCATAAGGTGACTTTTCATAATTATAAAGTATACCCGATTGAAAACAGAACTTTGCTGCAAGATTTTTCATAAATTCTGTCCCCATAATGACGCCAGACGCTAAAATGGAGCCTCCAATATTTTTTCCTTCTTTTGCCTCGAGCTTAAGATGACCATTCACCCTCAAGAGAGGGGCTCTTCCTTGTGTGGTAAACAATAATTTATCCAGTGAGAGGAGGCTGTGTCTTGACCTGTATAGACCGTAGTCGGACTATATTGTTCAAAGACAGGAGTTGTAATTGAAGCATTTCCTTGCCACAGCTCAATAAGAGTTCCACACAATAAACTTTCTTTAGAAGCCTTAATCTCTAAATTTCCATTCGCCACGAGAATATCACCACACTCACTCCACAAATTTTGCGTCTCAAGTCTCATCCCCCCATTCGAGATGAAGCTACTTCCATTGGGAGTATAGAAAGGATAAGAAATTTCAATTTCTGTCCCCTTTTCTGGGTTATTGAAATTCCAACGCTTCACCTTATACGTTCGCTCCTCTTCAAGCCATCGGCCTAAAATAATTTGATCTGTCGCCTGAACATGAAAAAAATCATTTGAAAAAACCGTTCCATGTACAAGGGAGAACTTTTTAGCTCCTATCGACTCAAAAGATCCTCCACTCTGAATCTTTATTAAAGGACGAAAAGTGGTTCCTATAGAAATATTATGGCCTGGGACCTTTAGGCGCAGCCCTTGTCCCGCGATCAGATCGGCACAGAAGAATAAATCTTGAGGCGTCTTGTGGGGCAAAACTTCAATCTCAATTCCTCCCTTCACTTCTAGAGGGCACAAAAAATCTCCTCCTGTCTTAAAAACCAACCTTAAAAGACCTAATGTTCTTAAACAATAAGGCTCAAAGGTAATAATTTCTCGGGGGCCATTTGCTTCAATTTCTAGACCTTCTTGCCCCTCAACAAATTCTCCTTTTAAGTGATGAATATGTCCTTTTATTTTCAGTGATTTCGCCGTTCTCACCTCACTTTCATCTCCCTGAAAAACATTCCCTTGAAATACTATATCCCCTTCATCGCTAATTATCTTTCCGATGTTAACAAGACTCCACTTCCATATATTCTTGAGGTGGGAATTGGTTAAAATCTCAATCCCTTTTCTGGCTTCAAGCGTCGTAACATTTCGAAAATCAGGTGCCTCAATCCTTAATTGTCCGAGCAATTTAAGGGGAATCTCCAAGCGTCGATAAGGCGGTAAGATCAAATGAAGCAATCCCAATGTCTGGAGACCTTCTGCAGGATATGTGAGATTTTCCGCTGTGTTTAACAGGACTTTCTCAGTGCCTTCAACAAACGCTTCTAAAGTAATATCCCCCTTTGTCGACCCAATCAGAACCTGATCCGCTTGGATCTTCTTTTTAGCAACCACGGAAGGGGCTTGAATCAAAAGTTCACCTTTCGCTTGAATCGGCGAAGTTAAGGTAAAATCTTCTTGAAAAATAAAGGAAATCTTCGGCGTATCTCCCTTGATTTCCTTCACTGTGAACGGTTTAGTCACCGTAATAGAAGGACCTTCAAGGGTAAGCTCTGTCTCTGGGCTCTCTAGCGGTTGATTGAGTTGTTTACCCATATCAAAAGCAAAAGTTACCGAAGGACAAGTTTCAAAAACAGTAGGACAATAGCTCAGTCCCCATTTATGTAAGGTATGAATCCTGAGATGCTCTTTTATCGTGAGAGGCCCCTGAAAATAGTTTAAATGCCCTTTAAAATGAGCTTGCCGAGAGCTATAAATTTCGCCTTGGGGATAATGGGTCGTGTTGCCTTCAACATACAAATTCCCTTCTTCACTGATCAATTTGCCACAATTCACCAATCCAAATCCTTCTTCCACAAAAGGCGTTAAAAAGACAAAACCTTTTTGGGATTTTAAGGTGGAAAGATTGTAGGCTTGAGGACCTTTAAAGACAAAAAGACCTAAAAGAGACAGAGGTGACCTAAAACAAAGCTTAGGTACTGCGCTGATGATCTCTAAAGTCCCTCCTGTCTGAAGGCCGGACGTTTGAGAGGTGATATCAGGACCCGCGTCTTTATAGAAAATTCTATCTCCCACGCGTAAAGTAATCCCCTGGACCCCGACCACTCTGTCTTGAAAAAAAATGGGGCCCGAGCACTCAACTTGCATGGTCTTATGAGCAAAAATTTCTTTCTCTGAAACTATCGACAGACTAACAATAGAGATATCTTGATGTCCTAAGATGCTTCCTTTCAGAGACACATTCCTTGACGCCTCTACTTTTAAGTCTCCTTCCACGTCAAGAGGATATTCTGCCGTAAAAGCGTAAGGCGCGATAAACTCAACCTTCCCCCAAGCTTTGAGAGGCGTGGATAAAATATCCCCTGCCATCTTTAAGAAAGGTGTTTGAGCTTCTGTATACGTTGCCTCTAAACCTTTTCCTATTTCAACTGAGGGCCCTTCTAAGAAAAGGGAGCCTAAAGTTTTAATCCCTTGAGGAAAAGATACTGGCTCTTGGAAAATGAGTTTTAATAAATTTTTTGTCTTTAGTTTTTCTGGATCATAGGTAAGTCCTTGTTTACTTTTAATTAAAAAGGCTGATTGAGGATGAAAATCCCCTTGAAATACATGTGCTTCGCCGATAATTTCCACGCCTTCAGAAGCTCCAAGAAGTCCTTGCGTATGATGAACATTGCCTTCAAGGATTATTTTTCCTTGTTCTGAGACTAAAAAGGCCTCATTTAGAATCTGAGGCGCTTTAAACTGAATACTTCCTCGGCTCCCGATTCCCTTAGTATTTCTTACACAAGGGGCTTCCACTTTCAAAGATCCCGCAAAAACAAGAGGATTTGTAAAAGTTAAGGAAGATTTTGTTGAAAGAAGGTGAAGACTCTTAAAGAGAGTCACCTTTTCAAAATCACATTCTTCAAGACTTGAAGCTTCAAGATCAAGGATTTTGCCATTCATTCTAGGCAAAGTGTTAAGTTTTTGAGCCGTCTTCACCTGGATCGTCTGAGCTTTCATAAAAGAATCAGGATGAAATACCATCTCTTGTCCTTCATAAGAAAACTGACCTTTTTTAATCTTCAATTGAGCCTTAGACGTTCGATGGTGAAAAGTGCCGCCCGCTTCAAAGAAGAGTCTCTTAATTCCTTTAATTTTATGATCATTAATTAGATTGTTCCCATGGAGATGAAAAATGCCATCTTCCTTAAATCTTAAAGTTCCTTGATTAATTAAAGTTCCCTCATGAAGATTTAAAGTGCGCACATTTAACGTGCTATTTCCCTCAATCTTCACGTCTCCATAGGCATCTAAATGCTCAACGTCCATCCCCTTTAATCGCCAGGTCTTATCCAAAGGAGCCATGGCTCGAATCACAACATGAGGTGCATACGTCACAAGACCTTTTAGTTGAATCCCATCCTCAATGATAATCTGACCTTCACTCTCAAGCCCAACTGTAAAATCCTGCTGACCTAATCCTTCCAAGAGTAATTTAATATAAAGATTATAGATTCCCTTTTCTTTTGAGTTTTTATGGACCTGAGCAGCCTTTAAAAGG
Source organism: Candidatus Paracaedimonas acanthamoebae (assembly GCA_017307065.1). NCBI lineage: Bacteria > Pseudomonadati > Pseudomonadota > Alphaproteobacteria > Holosporales > Caedimonadaceae > Candidatus Paracaedimonas > Candidatus Paracaedimonas acanthamoebae. Next base: position 179,623 of record JAFKGL010000010.1, on the reverse strand, counting down.
GAAGGATGGTGAACTTCATAAAATCCGCCTTGCCAGCGATAAAAGGTTTGAACTTGATCTCCAGCTTCTCGAAAAATCCAATCACATCCTTTGAATTCTTCCCGAACTTCCGTGGGATCTTTAGAAACACGAATTTCATCAGAAGAAGGAGATGATTTTAAGATCTTTCCATGATGTCGAATTTCATCAAGATCTACTTGAATCACTTTCAAGCCATCACCTGCCCACACAATACCCATAAAAATCTGCTGATAAATCAATAAATAGGTCAAAAAAATTCGACCACTCGAGCTTAGTGCTCTCCCGATTTTTGGTAAAAAATTCCTCATCCCTCCGCCTCCTAAAACGTCAACCCCCTGCTTTCCCTTGTCTTTTTTATCTTATCTTTTATTTTATAAGTGAGTCATATTCCTCAACCCAATCTCTTCTCTCATCTCAATTCTACAAATTAAATTTCCTATCGTAAATATTTTTAACACGATGGGATAAAATAGATGAAAGCTTCCCCTGTAAAATAAAGGTTTCCTCTATTCAAAATGTAAATAGTAAAATTCTCTCAAAAAATAAGTTGTTTCTTAGCGATATTCTTTACTTTATTTTATAGAATTATTGCTACTGTCGACTTTCAGTCATATGATTCATAGAGGGAGGAACCAATGACACTTATAAGAATTTTAGCTTTATTCATCACTTTTTGCATAGATGTAAGCGCTCAAGATAGGCTCGTTCAAAAAGAAACTCTGTTGAATGGGTGGTATTTATGGGATCCTTATCAATACACAATCCACAATGAAGGCGCAGGAGATACCTTAACAGGCCTTGATATTGAACTTGTTAAGGCAATTACCACTGCCGCAAAAGCCCAAGTTGTTTATGAACCTGTTTCGTGGAGACAGCATCAAGAGGACCTTAAAAATGGGAAACGCGATTTTGCGGCGGGAGCAACATACACAGCAGAACGTGCTAAATTTGTTCATTTTTCTGCCCCTTATCGTTTTGAAGAAAATTCTCTTTTTATTCGTCGCCATGAAGAATCTCGGCTTCAATTCAAAACGATTGTCGAATTCCTCCATCAAGTAAAACAACGTCAATTCCGACTTGGCGTTATTGAAGGTTATATTTATGCCGACCCTGAAATTAATAAGTGGTTAGAAGATCCTGCCAATCAAAAATTAATTGTTAAAGCGAATAATGATCTTGAAAATATCAATCTTCTCTTAGACGAAAAAATTGACGGATTTCTCGCCGACCGTGTGGTAGGTGCGACACTTATTTGGCGAGCAAATCATGGCGACCGTATAAATGAAATACGCCTAGGAATTAAAACGCCTATTCATCTCATGTTTAGTAAAAAAACAGTTCCCCTCGCACAAGTAGAAGAGTTTAATAAAGCAATTGAAGAGGTAAAATCTTCTTCAACCTATAACAAAATTATCTCATGGTATCTTCATCCTGTTCTTTTATTGCAAACAATTGACACAAATTGGTTTCATTTTATTGAAATTATGGGAACAATTGCTTTTGCTATTTCGGGACTTGTGATTGCTTATCAAAAAAGAGCCACTCTCTTTGGGGCTTTTCTGCTTGCTGTTTTACCTTCTTTAGGAGGAGGGATTATTCGAGATGTTATTTTTAATCGAAAACCAATCGGAGCCCTTCAATCTCCTTTATATTTATCTCTTGTTCTCGCAACTGTTTTGATAGGTTTTATTAGCTTAAGGCTTTATTCATATTGGCAAAGAAAGAAAATTTCTAAAGAAGAAAAATATCTAACCTATAAATCAAAACACGTTCCAGAACATATTCTTGCTACCTGTGATGCGATGGGGCTCGCAGCTTTCACTATTACAGGGATAGTTGTATCCGTCATGGCCAAAGTAAGCCCCCTTTGGTTATGGGGTGCTTTTTTTGCCTTTTTGACAGGTGCAGGAGGCGGTATTCTTCGAGATTTAATCAGTGGCAGTAAAGATGTTGTCAGCTTACGTGGTGGCATTTACCCAGAGATCGCTATATTTTGGGGATTCTCATTATCTCTTTTCCTTATGTGGCAAACAAACGATATAAATCCAGAAGCAATTAAATATGGTGTTATGCTTCATGTTATAGGTGCATTCTTAACTCGTCTTATTGTTTATTTCCTAAAGATTCCCAACATTCATTTTAGGAAAGAATCTATTTCTTCTGAAATATAAATGATGTTTCCCCTCTCTCAAAAAGACGATGGAACGGTTAAATGGACGTTAAAAGAGTTCACGCAATTAACTGTCGAAGAACTTTATCATATTCTTAACCTTCGAATTGAAGTGTTCATGAGAGAACAAAATTGCTTATACTCCGAGACTGATTACTACGATCAAAAAGCCTTGCACATATGGACAACCAATGATGACAATCTTATCCTAGCCTACGCAAGAATTTTGCCTCCTCACACCCTCTATCATGGTGTCAAAAGCGCGCGTGCTAAAATTGGTCGTGTTGTTGTTAATAAGATAGTAAGAGGAACTGGGCTTTCTTATCAACTCATGGAAAAAGCTATTTCACAGATTCAAGAACGATACTTATCTGAGATTGAGATCTCAGCCCAAGCGCACTTAACGCATTTTTATCAAAAATTAGGATTCGCAATTGATAGTGAGGAATATCTAGAAGATGGCATTCCTCACATTAGAATGATCTTTAAATCGTCATAAATTGAACGCCAAAAACAAAAAGGCCGCTTAACAGCAGCCTTCTTCTCTTTAAAAGCTAAAATAGCTTATTTTATTTTTGCTTCACGAAAAGTGACGTGTTTTCTTAACACAGGATCATACTTACGTACTTCCATTTTTTCGGTCTTTGTCCTAGGATTTTTCTTCGTTACATAGAAAAAACCTGTCTTTTCCGTGCTTAAGAGTTTAATTTTAATTGATGTTGCTTTTGCCATAGTCAAAACTCGCTTTATACTTTTATGAAAAGACCATAATCATGACTACCGAAGAGAGTCAAGTCTTTTATTATAAGCTTTCACCCATCTGTAAAATCACCTATAATAAAGTAATTATGTTTTTTTAAGCATTCTATGGAAATTATCACTCACTCTTTAAGAATGAAATGTGATAAATCCATATTTTATATAATATTTCGGAGGACTGAATGGATTTCAAATTTTCAGCGAAAAGCCTTGATTCAAAAGCAACAAAGGTTTTTCTTTGCTTACAAGATAAAAAACTCTCAAAATCAGCGGAAGATTTTGATGTAACTCACCAAGGTTTTTTAAAGCAAGCGCTTGATAATAATAACTTCAAAGGCAAAAAGAATGAAACCCTTGTGTTGAATGCACCTTCTGGTATTGACAGTCCCCGTATCATTTTGCTTGGTCTTGGTTCAGAGAAAGAAATTTCAATTGAATCCCTTGAAAACGCTGGGGGAAATATTTTTCCGCTCATAAAAGGCACACCCGATCAAGGTCTTGAAGTTATTGTAGAAGATATTTCTCTTAATGATTTCACAGCTGGCGAGATTTGTGGCCGTTTTGCATACGGTTTCTTATTGAGATCCTGGAGCTTTAACAAATACAAAACAAAAGATATTGAAGAACGAAAAATCGCCCTAAAAACAGCTACATTTTTAACAAATGAAACAGACAAAGCTGAAAAACTCTTCTCTTCTCTAGAGCATGTCGCTGCAGGCGTTTTCCTGGCGCGTGAATTTGTCAGTGAGCCCCCCAATGTACTTTACCCTGCATCGATGGCAGAGCGCCTTCAGGAATTGACAAAGCTTGGGATCAAAGTTGAAGTTTTAGGCCTTGAAGAATTGAAAAAACTCGGTATGGGAGCGCTTTTAGGCGTAGCACAAGGAAGCATCCGAGAGCCAAAAGTTGTTGTTTTACAATGGATTGGCACAGATCCTGCAGAAAAGCCTGTTGCTTTCATCGGAAAAGGGGTCACTTTCGATACAGGGGGCATTAGCTTAAAACCATCTGCTAACATGTGGGACATGAAATATGACATGGCGGGCTCTGCTGTTGTCGCCGGCCTCCTTCGCGCTCTTGCAGGACGTAAAGCAAAAGTGAATGCCATCGGCGTTGTGGGACTCGTTGAAAATATGCCATCCGGGAATGCTCAACGCCCCAGTGATATTGTCACCTCCATGTCAGGTCAAACAATTGAAGTTCTTGATACAGATGCTGAAGGACGCCTTGTTCTCGCAGATATCCTTTGGTACACCCAAGATCGTTTTAAGCCTCAATTCATGATAGACCTTGCAACCTTAACTGGCGCGATCGTGATTGCCTTAGGAGATTATTTTTCAGGTCTCTTTTCAAATAACGATGACCTCCGTGAAAAAATAAGATTAGCTGGTGAAAAAACTGGTGAAAGAGCCTGGCCAATGCCTCTCGATGCTCGTTTTGAACGTGAAATTGAATCCGAGATTGCGGATCTTAAAAACATCACATTTGGGCGTAAAGCTGGCAGTGCCACGGCAGGCCAATTCCTTAAAAGATTTGTGAATGATACCCCTTGGGCCCACCTCGATATCGCCGGCATGGCCTGGGCAGATAAAGATCTCCCAACAGTTGCAAAAGGTGCAACAGCTTATGGAGTAAGACTCTTAAATGAGCTCGTTCAAAATTATTATGAAAAACAACAATAATAGGTTATAGGGTGCCCGAAGTTAGCTTTTATAAGCTCCAAAAGACCTCTTTAGAACACAGTTTGCCACGGCTTTTAGAAAAAATCTTTCAAGCTCAAAAGAAAGCTGTTGTTCTTTTCGGGACACCAGAAAGATTAGACGCCTTTAATGCAATGCTCTGGACCTATGCGCAAGGTTCTTTTTTGCCGCATGGGAGCGCAAAAGAAGGATCCGCAGAAAATCAGCCCATCTGGCTCACGACAATATTGGAAAACCCGAATGAAGCTGAAATTTTAATCACCATTGAAGATCAAGAAGTTAATAATTTCTTAACTTTTTTAAGATGTCTTGATATATACGATGGCAATGATCCAGAAGCCGAAGCAAAAGCCAACGATCGTAAAAAAAAGTATAAAGCGCTAGGATGTTCCATTTTAATGTGGCATCAAGATGAAAAAGGCGCATGGCATGAAATGCCGCCTCATTAACAATTTAAAAAACCGGAGTATAATTATGTCCCTTACAAGAACACTTTCAATTATTAAACCTGACGCAACGCGCCGTAATTTAACAGGCGTCATTAATGCCCGTATTGAAGAAGCAGGTTTACGGATTATTGCTCAAAAAAGAATTCAAATGGATCGTTCGATGGCTGAGCGCTTTTATGAAGTTCATAAAGAACGCGCTTTTTTTGATGAACTCTGCGCTTTTATGATCAGTGGTCCCGTTGTTGTTCAAGCTTTAGAAGGTGAGGATGCCGTGCCTCTTTATCGTCAAGTCATGGGCGCCACAAATCCTGCAAATGCAGAAGAAGGAACAATTCGTCGTGACTTTGCCGAATCTATTGAAGCAAACTCTGTTCATGGATCTGATTCAGCTGAGAACGCTCAAAGAGAAATATCTTTCTTCTTTAGCGAAATTGAAATTGTTGGTTAATAACGGCATAATAATCTCAGCCTATCCTTTTTGAGAGTAAAAAGGCAATCAAAGGAGTTTTAATGCTGAGTAAATTTGTCATTTTATTATGGGTTTCTATCTCATGTTTGGTTGCCAGTAACACTCTGGCAGCCAATGAAGATTATGTCATCAGAAACATCCAAGTTGACGTAACGGGAAGTTCTGCTTTAGAAGCGCGTACAAAGGCAATGATAGAGGCCCAACGCCAGGCCTATCATGCCCTCTTAGAGAAAGTTCTCCCCGAACCTGATGCTTTCTTGCTAAATTTAACGGATGACCAAGTGGAATCTCTTGTTCAATCCATTGAAATTCAAGGTGAAAAAACTTCAGACGTTCGCTATTTAGGCACTTTAACGATTCACTTCATTCCTAAAGCTGTCCAAGAATGGCTTACACAACAAGATAAAAAAGTGACTGCCTCTTCTCTCAATAAAACAACTATTATTGTTCCTGTATTGGTCCGTCATGAAAAAACATTATTATGGGAAGAAAATAATCCCTGGTGGCAGGCATGGAATCAAAAAACAGACCTAGAGAATGAAACACTTGTGATTCCAATGGGGGATCTGCAAGATCTCAAAAGTCTTTCTGCAAAAAATGCCCTTGAGGGTAATCAAGATGCCATATGTAAAATGTTAAATCGCTATCACGCCAACAGAATGATGATCTCTATCTTTTATGAAGACCTACCTTCACGTCTTGAAGTTCGCCATTACACGCCAGAAGGCCTTATTGATCACTCTCCTCTTGTCGAATTTGATATGAATGAGCATGCACCCGCAAGCCTATTGCCTCTCGCAATAGCAAAAGTTGTTGAAGCAAGTAAAGCAATCCTTCAAACATCTGCTCAATCTGAATCAAAACAACTTCACTTTACCATTACTTTCAATAATTATCCTGAATGGATTTATTTACAACAGCAACTCGAAAGCATCCAAGGCATACAAAAAATAATGATTCATCATTTAAGCCTAAAAGAAGCTCAAATTTCTCTAACGTGCTCTGGAACTGAAACTTTTATAGAAAATCAATTAAAGACTAAAGGACTTTTTATTGATCAAAAGACGCATGATTTCACATCAAAAACCCTATCTTTAAGAATTGATGAAAGTCTTCCCTCATGACTTGGCCTAATTTTATTAGTTTAGGACGTCTTTTGTCTGTTCCTTTTATTGTTTGGTGTATTCTTTCCGACTCTTTGTTATGGGCTTTTTGGGGGATGGTCCTCGCAGGTCTTTCCGATATTCTTGATGGCCTGATAGCGCGAGCCATGCATTTGCGAACAGTCTTAGGAAGTTATCTTGACCCTATTGCCGATAAATTTCTTCTTGTAGGCGTTTTTATTGCACTTGGGCTTAAAGCGTGGATTCCGTTGTGGTTAATCATTCTTGTTGTCTTTAGAGATGTCTTAATTGTTGGAGGTATGCTCCTTCTTATGATGTTGGATAAACCTATTACCTCAACACCTATCTTGGTTAGTAAATTAAATACTTTTTTACAAATCAGTGTGGTGAGTCTGACTCTATTACAGGGCGCGTATCACCAAAATTACGAGACCTTTAACCAAGCTCTCTTCATGCTAACTGCAATGACGACTATTCTTTCGGGTGCAGCTTATGTTAAAGAAGGTATTAAGCGTTTAAATTAAGGGATGGCATATGAAAGAACCAACGTTGCTTCTTCTCAACCGTCGTGTGTGGATATGGGCCTTGATATTTGCAGGAGCTCTGACACTTTTCTACCTTTTTAAAGGCATTCTATTGCCCTTCATTGTGGGTATTCTCGTTGCTTACCTTTTAAATCCTGCCGTCCTAAAACTAGAAACTTTCAATATCCCCAGAATTTTAAGTACAACTCTCATGATTTTGTTGTTCTTTATTGCAATTGGGGGCTTATTATTTTTTACGATTCCCTTTCTTAAACAAGAACTTTTATTGTTAGCTCAGCATCTTCCTGCTTATGGGGAGCGGCTCTATCAAACCACATTACCTTTATTAGAACAGCTCAATGATGTCATTCCTGTTAAACATTTTAACCAACTCAAAACGACGGCAAGTGCTTATTTTGGGGATATGCTTTCTTGGGGATTCAAAGCCATCGCAAGTATCCTAACCAATACTTTGGCTCTCGCGAATTTATTATCATTAGTGGTATTAACACCTGTGATTGCCTTTTATTTATTGAGAGATTGGCCTCGATTCACCTCGATGTTGATCGGCTTACTTCCTTTAAATCATACTAAAACCATTAAAAATCAACTTAGTCTTATTAATCAGACACTTGCCAATTATGTAAGAGGACAATCACTCGTGTGCTTGAGTCTTGCCTTTTACTATTCCATCGGTTTGAAAATCACGAACTTAGACTTTGCTTTCACTATAGGGATTGCCACAGGCCTCTTAGCCTTTATCCCTTATTTTGGATTTTTATTAGGGGCGACCGTAGCCTTTGGACTTGCTTTCTCTCAGTTTAATGACTGGACTTCTATCGGATGGGTTGCGGCTGTATTTGCGGTAGGGCAAGGTCTTGAATCTTATCTTTTAACTCCTAAGTTTGTGGGAGAACGCATTGGACTTCACCCTGTATGGATTATTTTTGCTCTTCTTGCAGGAGGGGTTCTCTTTGGTTTCCTTGGGATCATTATGGCAATGCCTATTGCCGCGACTTTAAGTGTTATCGTTCGTTTTACGCTTAAAAAATATTATGCAAGTGAGTTTTATCGAGGAATATCCCCTCATAAGCATAAAGCGGCATCCGCTCAGAAATAATTCTCGATGGCACAATTAACCTTTAATTTTACAGCCGCGTGTAGTTATCAATCGGAAGATTTTGTCGTAACCCCCAGCAATCAAGAAGCTTTCTCTTGGGTAACGCAATCCACACCATGGACCCAAAATACGTTATTGTTAATAGGCCCTCAATATTCGGGAAAAACCCATCTTGCCACCATCTTTCAGAAACTATTTTCGGCTGTTTTTATTTCTCAAAAGGATCTGCAAATATACCAAGAAGATTTTCATTCCCATGAAACTCCTTTCATTTTGGATTCCTTAGATTTTCAAGCCTCTGAAGAGCCTTTATTGCATCTTTATAATGGCTGTCGAGAGAAACAACGCCAACTCTTACTCACAGCAGAGACTCATCCTGCTGAATGGAAAATTAAACTCCCTGATCTTGCCTCTCGACTGATGGCCATACCTTATACCACGATTCAGTCCCCCGATGATGCTTTGATTCGAGGAATTCTTCTGAAAAAATTTTCAGACTTTCAGCTAAGCATTTCCGAAACTGTTTTAGATTATCTTTTGACTCATATTGAAAGAAGCTATTTAGGAATCCAAGAGACTGTTCATTCGTTGAATGAAGCGAGTTTAGCTGAACACAAAAAAATCACGCTTCCTCTTGTAAAAAAAATCCTTAATTTATAAGGATTAAAATAATATGACACTTTTCCCTTTAATCCTCTGGTTTCGCCAAGATCTTCGTCTTCATCATCACCCTGCTCTTGAAGCCGCTAAGGCAACTGGGCAACCGATCATTCCCTTGTATATTCTAGATGAAGGCGCTTCTGATCCCTGGAAAATGGGAGAGGCTCAACGCTGGTGGCTCCATCACAGCCTTGCGTCTTTAAATAAAGATCTAGAATCTCAAGGAGGAAAACTGATCCTTAGACGAGGATCTTCCGCTCAAATTCTTAAAAATATTCTTCAAGAAACGGGGACACAAAGTATTTATTGGAGCCGTTGCTATGAACCTTTTTCGATTGCCCGAGATACAGGCTTAAAAAAAGAATTCATTGAGCAAGGAATCACACTTAAAAGCTTCAATTCTTCCCTTTTATTTGAGCCCTGGGAGATTCAAAATCAGCAAGGCCATCCTTATAAAGTTTTCACCCAATTTTGGAAAAAATGCCTTATCCAAGGCCCTCGTTTTCCAACTTTCGACTCAACACTATCCCCTCAATTTTATACCTCACTCAAAAGTGATGACCTCACCTCTTGGGAATTAACACCAACTCACACGAATTGGGCTCACGGGTTTTCCAAAGTATGGCACCCTGGTGAAGCCAGTGCTCATAAAAAACTAGAGGATTTTTGTACCTCTCGCTTGGCAACTTATAAAGAAGCAAGAAACCAACCAGGATGTATTGGAACTTCTCGGCTTTCTCCTCATCTTCATTTTGGAGAGATCAGCCCCCATCAAATTTGGCACCATCTTCACCAAAAATCCTCCTCAAACGCCTCTGTTGAAAGCTTTCTCTCGGAAATTGGGTGGCGCGAGTTTTGTTATCATCTTCTCTATAATTTTCCGTCGTTACCTGAGCGTCCCTTCCAAGAAAAATTTACGACTTTTGAATGGGAAAACACCGATGAAGCCCTCTCTTTATGGCAGACAGGGAAAACAGGTTACCCTATTGTTGATGCGGGCATGCGTGAACTTTGGCAGACGGGTTGGATGCATAATCGTGTACGCATGATCGTCGCTTCATTTTTAACAAAACATCTTTTATTGCCATGGCAAGAGGGTCAAAAATGGTTTTGGACTACGTTAGTAGATGCAGACCTCGCTAATAATGCGGCGAATTGGCAATGGGTTGCAGGTTGTGGCGCAGATGCCGCGCCTTATTTCAGGATCTTTAACCCTATTCTTCAAGGCGAAAAATTTGACCCTCAAGGAGATTATGTGCGCCAGTGGGTTCCTGAATTAAAAAATCTGTCAAATTCTTTCCTTCACAAACCTTGGGAAGCCTCTTCAGCAGAATTAAACCAAGCAGGTGTTGTCTTAGGAAAGACTTATCCTTTTCCCCTCGTGAACCATGAACAGGCGCGGAAACGAGCGCTTGAGCGCTACCGCCACCTTTAAATAATACGTTTTTAACTAGTTTTTCTTTTCATCTCAGGTTAATGTGCGCGATAATCATTTTGATAACATAAGTAGGTTACAATGCCCCAAATAACTTTTATCACACCGAAAGGTGAACGTGTCCAAGTCGAAGCTCCTCTAGGTCTTTCTGTCCTTGAGATTGCCCACCAAAATAATATTGATCTTGAAGGCGCCTGTGAAGGATCACTCGCTTGCTCGACATGCCATGTCATCGTGGATCCTGAATGGTACGACGCCTTGCCTGAAGCTCAAGAAGAAGAAGAAGATATGCTAGATCTTGCTTTTGGGTTGACGCGCACGTCCCGCCTTGGATGCCAAATTATCATCACCGAAGAACTTGATGGATTAACTGTCTCATTACCCGCAGCGACTCGCAACATGATGGTTGATTAAACATGCCCACACTTAAATGGACTGATGTTCGGGAAATTGCGATTGCCCTTGAAGAACATCATCCTGACGTTGATATCCTTCATATTCGCTTTACTGAGTTGTGGAAGTGGGTTCAAGAACTCCCCGGCTTTGAAGATGACCCCCAACGGTCAAACGAACGTATTTTAGAGGCCATTCAAATGACCTGGCTTGATGAGCGCGACTAATTTTTTTTATTTTTCATCCTAAAGCACAAAAAATTTTATCTTCTTAACCAAATTTTAACGAACCTGCTGCTATTTTCTTTTCACACACGCAGCAGGGGGCTGCTGTAGCGCCATTATAAAAAAATAAACCGGGAAGGCTAAAAGGTAAAACCACCCCCACGAATTCTCCCTAATTTTCTTGATTTTTATTCCCCAACAATTGTAGAACCATTGCAGAGGTAAAAATGAAAATTGTTGTTGCTGCTCTTTATAAATTCGTTAAGCTCGCTAATTATCGTGCCTTACGAGATCAATTACAGGATCTTTGTCAAAAGAACGATATTCGTGGCACTCTCTTGCTCGCCCCAGAAGGCCTGAATGGGACGATTGCAGGCACAAGAGAGGCAATTGATCATCTTCAAACTTTCTTAAAGAATAAGGGGCTTTTTGAAGGACTTGAATATAAAGAATCCTCCGTTGATTATTATCCTTTCTATCGTCTCAAAGTGCGTCTCAAAAAAGAAATCGTCACCCTTGGTATGCCTCATTTAGATGTTGAAAAAAGCACGGGCACTTTTGTTGAGCCCGAAGAATGGAATGCTCTCATCAGCGACCCTGACATGCTTCTCATTGATACCCGCAATACCTATGAGACAAAGATCGGCACGTTTAAAAACGCTGTTGATCCAGAAACCGAAACTTTTCGGGAATTTCCCGAATTTGTTGAACATTTCATTCAGCAGAAAAAGAAGCAACGGATTGCGATGTTCTGCACAGGCGGCATTCGCTGTGAGAAAGCCTCAAGTTATCTTCTTGAGCAAGGCTTTGAAGAAGTTTATCAACTCAAAGGCGGTATTTTAAAATATCTTGAGACGATTCCAACAGAAGAAAGTTTATGGCAAGGCGAATGCTTTGTCTTTGATAATCGTGTTGCTGTCAAAGAAGGTGTTGAAGAAGGCCAACATGATTTATGTTTTGGGTGCCGCGCGCCTCTTTCTGAAGCTGACAAAATCTCTTCGGACTATGAAGAGGGCGTCACCTGTCCCTCTTGCTTTGCCCACCATGGGGAAGACAAGAAAAAGCGTCTTCGTGAACGACAAAAACAAATCATGCTCGCCAAACAACGACAAGAACAACATATTGGTCGCTCAGTTTCTAAACGAGTTTCTTCTTAAAGTTAATATTCTTTCGGAGTTAGCTTTTTATACAACAGGCTTTCTTGCTTTCAGGCCATTAAGCCGCCTGAATCCTCATGTTCCATAAAATTATCGTAAATTTTAGTGTTAAACTTTGGAAACCTTACAAAAAAATTTTAATTTTAATGCGAACCAATTTCTCGATAGTGGCTGTTTTTCATTTGGAAAGCTCTATTCGTCTCGACCCATGCATCAGACAAAAAAGAAGTCTCTCTTTGTTCTAATTCATAAAGCATTCCTTTATAATTTAACCAAGCAAGCTTGGATAAATTTTCTTGTTCTTCTTTCTTTTCTTGCTCTTTTAGTTCTTCATATAGGTCAATAACTAAGGATATATTAGGTTGTTCTTTCTGATCTGCGATTGCGAAGCATTCAAGCCCATTTAAGCTCAACCATTTCTGTAATGTTGGAACATCTTCAGGCTGTAGTTCTTCAACAAATTTCAAATAATGAGGGATTGGACTTTCTCCCCTCCAGTCGCCATTTTTATCAACTAAAAAATCTACTGCCTTAAACGCCTCTTTATCTTTAAGCACCCAAAAATCAGCGTCTTTTTTATCAAAAGAGATTGCCTCTAGTCTTTGTATTTGGCTTTTTTCTTCTACATCTTCAACAGACGGCGAAGTTGCAAAAACATTATTGCTTATCAAAAAAGAACACACCAAACCTAAGAAAATTTTTTTCATTATAGTCATCTCTTTTTTGAATAAATTCATTTCTTTCATAAATTCCTATTTTATTTACGTGAGTAAGATAATTCTACAAGAATTTTAATATTCTCCTTAAACAAATGGCACAAAGGTCACAGGAAAAATAGGCTTTTCATGAATGTACCCCTCTTGATCTTTTGTAATGAGCGTTAACATCTGTAGCTTCCCTTTGCGGCCTAGAGGAACAACGATATAACCATCAAGCCCCAATTGGTCGATAAGAGGCTGAGGAACTTTTTCACACGCTGCAGTGATCAGAATTCCGTCATAAGGCGCGTACTCAGGACATCCCACAGCGCCATCCCCTATAAAAGGAAAAATGTTCCGATACTGACATTCATTAAAATGACGTTGCGCTGTTAAAGAAAGTTCTGGAATAACCTCAATCGTATAAACTTCTTTAACCAATTGACCCAAAATCGCCGCTTGATACCCAGATCCTGTGCCAATCTCAAGGATGCGATGTCCTTTTTGAGGATGAATAAGAGCCGTCATCACCGCCACCATGAAAGGTTGAGAGGTTGTCTGTCCATGCCCGATAGGAAGAGCTTCATTAAAATAAGCAAATTCCGCAAGTGCTTCGCTCACAAATCGCTCTCGAGGAACTTTCAGTAAAGCTTGCTCAACATCCAAAGGCAATTCATCTATTCCTGTCAGATGGGCTGTATCTCGAATTTCTCGCTTAATCATCTCAATCATTTTTAGATGATCAGACATCCCTCCCTTAAGGTGATATGCTAACATTTCTTTTTTCTCCAAAATAATGCATCATTTATCTTTGTAAATTAGTCCTCCGATAAAACCTCTCTTCTCACCAAGAATACCTAACTTTTAACTCATTTAACGAGTTGAAAAATTTTATAAAAATCTCTCTTTAAGCATCAATCATTCGCCGATGAACCATATAGAAACCTCTCAAGAATCCCCCAAAAATCAGTCTTATAAATCTATTGAACAATTCCTCAAATCCTCTTTGTTTTATTATCCCTATTTTCATATACTTATCCTTTCTTCATTCTTTTTCTTTCCGGACATTAGACTTCATCATGCTTATTTCCATTCAGGATCCAAGGATGGCGAACGAAAGGTTATTGTTCCTCTCTCTTTTTTCAAAGAGTGCTTTCACCACTCAACCTGAGTCATTCTCAGGCGTATCCTGAGAATCTCGAGAGACTGATAGATCTTTTCTATCGCTAGTTGACCTATTCCACCTCTCATTTTCACAATGCCTCTCCCGCACATTGAAGGCATTTTGGCGACTACTGACATCTCTTGGTTGCCTGAGATCCTCGGCACAAGGTCGAGGATGACCACAAGGAAGAGAGGCTTTACACCCACTACTTTCTAATATTTTATTTATCTTCATTTACGTATCCTTTCTTTTTTTGTTAAAAACGTAAGGCAAAGTTTGGGCATTGCCTCACAAAGTAGGCTAAAAAAATTATTGATTTTTTTAGTCTTTTTTAGAAGAGTAAGAGGCCAAAATTACGAAACTCTTGTTATCTAGATAGGGCCTTAAAAAGATCTAATTTAATCTCTTAACCATCTATTATAATCCTACCACAAATGGTTACTTTTTTCAAGTATTTTCATCCTCAGGATGACTATTTTAATCATTAATTTTCAACAACTTATCATTTTGTTTTTAATAAATTATTTAAATTTTTTCGACCCGTGAAAATACTTATTGAGAGATTTTATTTGCTTATTTGGTCATTTATTTATAAATTAAGCACTATTCTTAAGTTACAAGGATTTCCCCCCTAAAACTGAAAGAATTATTTTAAATCAATAATATAGGGTATTTAACGTTGACATCGAAATTAATTTCTTATGTTTTAGGATGTGTTTTCATCTTATCTTTTGCTCACCAATTGAGGGCAACCGATCCACAAGGAGACTCGAGGCCACCGCGAGAAAAAGTTTCTGGAAACAAAGTCCCTGAAGGCTATAGAGCTCCTCACTCAAGTCTAATGTTTGGCGTTAATACTGAAGTAGCAGAAGAAGAATCCCCTAAAACCAGACAAAGAAAAAAAGCTCCGAAAAAAGCTGGCGATAATAATCAAGGGACATTTCCACGTTTTGATACACTTCAAACAAAAACCCTTCTTAAGTCCCTAGAAAGCATCAGTATGGAAAGTCCTACCCCAGAGAGTAAAGCTTCCTCGTCTTCTCCAACCAAAAAAGAAAAATTAAAACCTTCCTCGGCTTCAAGTAGTCCCAAGACACGAGCAAAACAACCCGTTCGGTCGCGGGTTCCTGAAACACGAGATGTCCCTTTGCCGGAAGAAGCAAGTAGCGCCCCTCAATTCCCCGCAGAAGTAGAAACTGCTGCCTCTCCTTCTCAAGCTCCCAATAGACGAGAAATAACAACTCTCGATGTGGCAACTTTCATGCCATCTGCACCTGTGAAGCAAACTGCCCCAACAACCGAAACTAAAGAAAAAGCAACGAGTTCTTCTCCAAAAGTAAAAGAAAAGAAGGAAAAGAGTGCTAAAAAAGGCAGTAAAAAAGAAGAAATTCCTCAAGCTGCTCCTTCAGCTGCATCCCCTGCGAAAAATCGCATAGGGGAGAAAAACTATACTTTTGATCAAATCTGTAAAATGATGGAGTCCAAACTCCCTGAAACCAAACCAGAAACCCCTCTTAGGCAAGCTAAGGATATCTTTGCTCCCCCCGAGTTAGAGCCTGCATATGCCTTACTTGCGCTTGCTATAGGCTTTAAAATAGTCAAGAAGAAAAACCCCGTTACAGATACAGAGCAAGATAGGACTCAGTATCATATGATTTATATTCGTAAACTTAGAATGCTTATGTACTACAAAATGATGGAAGCAGGCGAATTAGACGCCTTTAAAGAGAAACTTTTATTTGATACCTATTCACAAACCGAAGAAGTGAAAATTCTTCTTGCGCTTATTGGTATTAAAGAAGAAGAAGATTTTGCTAAAATTATAAATAGCACTCTCATGCAAAAAGCTGACTCTGTCCTCAATCAATTCACGCAAAAATATTGGCTTAAAACTGGACTTCGTCTCAAGCGTGAAGACTTTGATAAAAGACCCCTAGGCCCTACTATGGGAGGTAACTATAAAGGAAATTTTGGGTCTTATGTGCTAGAAGATAGGGAAGGTAACCCTGTTCAGGGCTTCCAAGTGAAATTTGCTTTTTGCATTTCAAAGGAAGAAGAAATATAAGTTATTTTCTTAAAAGGCTAGGGTCTTCCTAGCCTTTTTTCTTATAAAGAAACTTCGTGAAGAAGTGACATTGCTTTCTTCTTGAGATATTAAAATCATCGTACCTTGCAAAAAAACTAGAATAGTTAAGAATTCTCAAACACAAACTTAAGCCTGAAAAATAGACTCAAATAAAGTTGTTTAGTTTGGTACCTTTTTATTTCTGATTTTCCGCCATGTTTTATGGTGCTTTGCATGAGCCGTATACGTCTCTGAGAATTCGTGTCCTCCTCGGCCATTGGCCACAAAATACAGCTCTTTCGTAGATGCAGGCATAAAAACGGCTTTCAAAGAAGCGCGCCCAGGATTACAAATTGGCGTCGGAGGCAATCCTTTATGAAGATAGGTATTATAAGGTGTGGAGGCTTTTAATTCGGCCTTTGAAAGATGGCGATTAAGGGCCAAGCCTTTATCATGATAAAGGCCATAAAGAATCGTCGCATCACATTGTAAAGGCATCCCTATCCGGAGCCGATTTAAAAAAACAGCCGCCACACGAGGACGTTCTTCGGAGATTGCTGTTTCTTTTTCCACCAATGAGGCCAATATGATGGCTTCTTGGAGATTTTTATAAGGAAGAGTCGAGGAACGTGTTTGCCATAATTTTTGGGCCTCTTTTTGGAAGGCGTCTTGCATCCGCTTTATAAGGTCACGTCGTTTATCTCTATAAGAAAAATGATATGTCTCAGGTAATAAAGTTCCTTCTTCTGTAAGACCGCTCTCACCTTGTAAAAACGGCAGATCTAGCACCTGTTTTTCAATTTCTGCTGAGGTAAGACCTTCGACGACGGTAAATCGATGGACAACAGTTTCACCTCTCTGAAGCTTTGCAATAATATTTCCTAAACGATGAGGTGGAAAGAATTCATATTCACCAGCCTTCAAGAAACCGAATGGCCTTAAAATACAGGCCCATACTCTAAAAGGAATGTCTGAAACAATAAGGTGGTTTTTCTTGAGGATCTCAGCCATTTGACTCATAGAAGTCCGCTGAGGAATAATAAGTGTATGCGTCTGCTTATCCCCTATCTCTATTCTATAAGAAATCAAGAGAAACGCTGCAGTAACAAGGATTTTACAACAAAGGAGAAGAACAAAAAAACCAAAAAGAGGTTTTTTCATGATCTTTTCTCAGTCAATTTTCTCTTTTTGCTTAGCTTTTCTTTAAAAATTATGAAAATGCCTTAAAAACAAGAGAAGCATTAGTTCCCCCAAACCCAAAAGAATTGGAAAGAGCAACTTTCACTTTTTTCTCTTTAGCTTTATGAGGAATAAGATCGATCCCTTTACACGTATCATCCACATTATCAAGATTCAAAGTTGGAGGCATAATGCCATCAACAATGCCCATAATGCAGAAGATCGATTCAACAGCGCCTGCAGCACCTAAAAGGTGACCTATGGATGATTTCGTAGACGACATCGAAACATGCTCACTATGGCTTCCCATAAGGCGCTTTACAGCACCTAATTCAATCTCATCTCCCATCGGAGTTGAAGTCCCATGGGCATTCACATAATCCACATCCTCTGGAGAGAGTTTTGCATTACGAATTGCCGCTTGCATGGAACGGAAAGCACCATCACCTTCTGGATGAGGAGCCGTCACATGATGAGCATCTCCAGAAAGGCCATATCCTACGAGTTCCGCATAGATTTTAGCTCCACGCTTCTTCGCATGCTCAAGTTCTTCTAAAACGACAACACCGGCGCCTTCACCCATGACAAAGCCATCGCGATCGCGGTCCCACGGACGCGAAGCGCGTTCAGGTGTGTCATTAAAGCTTGTTGACAAGGCCTTCATGGCCGCGAACCCACAAATACCCAATTCATTGATGGCGGCTTCTGCACCACCGGCGATCATGACATCTGCATCCCCATATTGGATAAGACGAGAAGCATCACCAATTGCATTCGCACTTGTTGAACATGCTGTGACGACAGAATGGTTAGGGCCCTTAAAGCCATACTTAATAGAAACATGACCCGACGCAAGATTGATCAAACAAGACGGAATGAAGAAAGGCGTCACGCGACGTGGACCTTGTTCCAACATTGTTTTTGCAGCTTCTTGAATACGAGTTAATCCCCCTATACCTGAACCAATCATAACGCCTGTCCTAACCTGGGACTCTTCGTCCTCAGGCTTCCAACCAGCATCCTCAATTGCTTGAGTTGCAGCTGCAATACCATAACTGATGAAAGGATCTACTTTGCGCTGATCTTTGGTAGAAAGATACAAATCTGGATTAAATGCGCCATCTTGAGTTCCAACAGGAAGTTGTCCCGCAACACGGCAAGGCCAATCTGTAGCATCAAATTTATCAATTTGTACTAACCCAGACTTACTCGCAATCAGGTTCTGCCAAGTCGTTTTAACGTTAGCCCCCAGCGGACTCACCATTCCTATGCCTGTAATTACAACACGTCGCATTTAAAACTCTATGTTATTCGTTTGTGCTTTCTTCAAGCAATTTTACTGCATCGCCAACAGTTTTAATCTTTTCCGCAACATCATCAGAGATTTCAACACCGAATTCATCTTCAAATGCCATAACGAGTTCAACTGTATCCAAGCTATCAGCGCCGAGATCATCCATAAAGCTTGCTTTATCTATGACTTTAGCTTCTTCCACGTTCAAACGTTCGATAATGATTTTTTTGACTCTATTTGCAACTTCACTCATGAGTATTTCCTCAATTGGTTAAAAAAATAAATTTAATGTTTCCTAAAATTCGCAAAGGACTCTAACACAAAGTTTCCAAAACGCAAACACTCAAATCATCGCCATTCCACCATTTATATGAAGTGTTTGACCTGTGATATAAGCAGCTTCTGCACTTGCAAGAAAAGCAACCCCTGCAGCGATTTCCTCGGGCAATCCCATCCGTCCTTGCGGAATTGTGGTAAGTAACTTTTCTTTATGTCCTTCAGGAAGGACATCTGTCATAGGGGTTTGGATAAATCCTGGCGCGACACAATTCACTGTCACCCCACGCGAAGCAATTTCTTGAGCCAATGACTTTGACATTCCAATAACGCCGGCTTTAGAGGCACAATAATTAGCTTGCCCAGGATTACCTGTCACACCCACAATCGATGTAATATTAATAATACGCCCTTCTCGACGTTTCATCATCCCTTTAATAGCCGCCCGCATTAAGCGAAAAGTTGCCCCTAAATTAATGTCGATAACTTCTGAAAACTCATCATCTTTCATACGCATCATCAAATTATCACGCGTAATTCCTGCATTATTCACAAGAATATCTACTTGCTCCATAGCACTTTCTGCTTGAGGGATCAAACTTTCAATGTCTTCGATGCTTTTAAGGTTGCAAGGGAGAACATGAACTCTTTCTTTAAGATCTTGAGCAATCTTTTCAAGAGCTTCTCGGCGTGTTCCAGAAAGCGCGACTATCGCCCCTTGCTGATGAAGGGTTTTTGCAATTGTTGCCCCGATTCCACCTGAAGCACCTGTAATTAGGGCTTTTTTTCCTTCTAATTTAAACATTGATCCCTCACACTTGTTTTAAAAATACGTCTATATCTTCTGGTGTTTGAATAGATAGCCCCTCTAATTCGGGATCTATTCTTTTTGTTAGGCCTGTTAAAACTTTACCAGCCCCAATTTCAACAATTTTGGTCACGCCTTGAGATTTCATATAAGAAATGCTTTCGCGCCACCGCACACGGCTTGTAATTTGCTGTATCAATAACTCAGGATGAGACAGAGGATCATTCTGCGGTTGAGCCATAACATTAAAAACCACAGGCACACGTGGAGCCTTAAAAGAAGTTTTCTCAAGAGCTTCCTTCATAACTTCTGCACTGGGTTTCATCAACGAACAATGGAATGGCGCACTCACAGGCAAAATGACTGCCCGCTTAATCTGATGCGCTTTCGCTATTTCTATAGCTCTATTAATCGCCTCAACATGCCCACTAATTACAATTTGACCAGGAGAATTATCATTCGCAACTTCACACACTTGCCCTTGAGTGGCCTCTTGAGCTATTTTTTCCGCTTGCTCAATCTCGGCGCCTAAAAGAGCTGCCATAGCCCCCTGCCCAATCGGTACAGCCGCTTGCATTGATTCTCCACGCTGCCTTAACAGTTTAGCACAAGCATTCAACTCCAAAGAACCTACCGCAGCTAACGCACTATATTCTCCTAAGGAATGTCCGGCGACATAGTCAATATTTTCTATCTTGACCCCTGCTTCATTAACAAGAGTTCTGAGGATCGCAAGGCTCACAGCCATAAGGGCAGGTTGCGTATTAGAGGTTAACATCAGCTCTTCTTGAGGTCCCTCAAAAATAAGACGTGTTAAATTAAATTTCAGTGTTTCATCAACTTCTTGAAATACTTCTCGGGCGGCTAAAGAGGCTTCATAAAGCTCTTTTCCCATTCCAACAAATTGTGATCCTTGACCCGGAAAAACGAATGCTATGCGATTCATAAGATCCTCTTTTATTATGGCAACAGTCATACCGCCTTAACTTAAAGTGTCAAGAAAATTTATTCTTTTTAAAGGTCAAAAGCAGCTTTAAATAACACCTTGGTATAAGGATGTTGTGGTTTTTCATAAACAACCTGTGTAGGGCCGAACTCAACAATAGAGCCGTGCCGCATCACAAGTACATGATGACTAATAGCCCGTATAACTTTTAAATCATGGCTAATAAAAATATATGCTAGATGATGTTTTTCCTGCAAATCCCTGAGAATCTCAAGAACTTCAACTTGAATTGCTCTATCCAACGCTGAAGTTGGCTCATCAAGAATCAGGATTTGAGGTTTTAAAATGAGCGCCCGCGCGATGGCAACACGTTGTCTTTGTCCCCCTGAAAATTCATGCGGATATCGGTTACGCGTCTCGGGATCTAAACTCACGTCTTTAAGAGATTCGACAATTAGCTCCTCTCGCTGCTCAAAAGTTAATTGCGGATGGTGAATTTTAAGCCCTTCCCCAATAATCTCTGCAATCGTCATGCGCGGACTCAAAGAACCAAAAGGATCTTGGAAAACAACTTGAATCTTATGACGCAATTCTCTTAACTCTTTATTTTTTAAACGATGAATAGGATTACCCTGTAAGAGAATTTCCCCGCTACTTTCTTGGAGCCTCAAAAGAGCAAAAGCTAATGTGGTTTTGCCTGATCCACTTTCGCCCACAATTCCAAGTGTTTCCCCTTGACGAACTTGGAAAGAAACATCTTTAACCGCCTCAAAGTAAGTTTTTGGTGAAAAAAGAGCTGATTTACGCGCAAACTTAACAGATAAATTCTTTGCCTCAAGAATAAGAGAGGCCTCTGGATCTAATTCTTCAGGGATGCCGCGTGGCTCTGAATTTAATAACTGTTGAGTATAAGGATGTTGCGGATTTTCAAAGACATTTTCTGTAAGACCAGCTTCGACACATTCTCCTTTTTGCATGATTACAACGTTTTTAGCCATTTTTTTCACAATCGAAAGATCATGTGTAATCAGCAATAATGCCATTTTAAGTTTTTTCTGAAGAACTTTCAGAAGATCTAAGATTTGTGCTTGCGTTGTAACATCTAAGGCTGTGGTAGGTTCATCTGCAATCAATAAAGATGGTTCTGTCGCCAAAGCCATCGCAATCATGACTCTTTGTCTTTGCCCTCCCGATAACTGATGCGGATAACTCTCAAGTCGATCAAAAGCATCTGTAAAACCGACAAGTTCAAGAAGTTCAATCACTTTTTCTCGAATTTGAGACTTTTTGAAATTTCTATGTAACGTTAATACTTCACCAATTTGCTTTTCGACAGTATGAAGGGGGTTAAGAGAAGTCATAGGCTCTTGAAAAATAAAAGATATTTCATTTCCTCGGATCTTACGCAGGTTCTCATCTGCCTTCTCTAAAAGATTTTCTCCTTTAAAGTGTATCTCTCCTTGCGGATGACTTGCTTGAGGATAGGGAAGTAATTTTAAAATCGATAAAGCTGTAACTGATTTTCCAGAGCCGCTTTCTCCCACAAGGGCCATGGTTTCTCCACCTCTTAAATCAAAGCTTACACCTTTGACAGCGTCAAAACGACCAAAACGAACCCATAAATCTTTAATAGATAATAATGGAAGTGACATTAAAATTTAACCTTTCTGGGGTCAAAGGCGTCACGAACACCCTCTCCAATCAACACAAGCAAAGCTAGCATACAAGCAACTGAAAAAAATGCGGTCATCCCAAGCCAAGGAGCATGAAGATTATTTTTCCCCTGTGCCAACATCTCTCCTAAAGAAGGAGATCCTGGAGGCAATCCAAACCCTAAAAAATCTAATGAGGTAAGCGTTGTAATAGCTCCATTTAAAATAAAAGGCAAATACGTCAAAGTCGCAACCATCGCATTAGGAAGGATGTGCCGAAACATGATATGAAAAGTTGATCCTCCAAGAGCTTTGGCCGCTTTTACATAGTCAAAATTGCGCGCTCTTAAAAATTCAGCCCGCACCAAACTTACAAGAGACATCCAACTAAAAAGAAGCATAAGCCCTAAAAGCCACCAAAAATTCGGCTCCACTAAGCTTCCCATGATAATTAATAAATAGAGGACAGGTAACCCAGACCATATTTCAATGACACGTTGACATACAAGATCGACTGTTCCTCCAAAATAACCTTGAATTCCCCCAACTATCACACCAATGATGGAGCTTATGAGAGTAAGAATTATCCCAAAAAGGACAGAGATTCGAAAACCATAAATAAGGCGCGCAAGAACATCACGCCCTTGATCATCTGTCCCTAAAAGATTTTCATACGTAGGTTTTGAAGGGGCAGGTGACGGAAGATCATAATTGACGGTGTCATATCTATAACGTATAGGAGGCCAAATCATCCATCCTTTGGCCTCAATTTTTTCTTGAATGTAATGATCTTTGTAATCAGCTTCTGTTTCAAAATCTCCGCCAAAAGTTTGCTCTGGGTAAAATTTAAAAATAGGAAGATAAATGTTTTTATCATAGGCAATTACAAGTGGCTTATCATTTGCAATGAACTCTGCAAAAAGACTAAAAATAAATAACGTCAAGAAAATCCATAAAGACCAAAAAGCACGCCGATTAGCATAAAAATACTGCCATCTTTTAAGCGTGAGAGGCGATAATTTAACTTCCACAATCAACCTATTCTTTTTTCAAAATCAATTCTTGGATCAATGATCATGTAAGTAAGATCCCCGATAAGATGAAAAACTAGTCCAAGTAAAGTGAACATAAAAAGAGATCCAAAAACGACGGGATAATCTCTTGAAATGGCTGTTTCAAATCCAAGAAGCCCCAAACCATCCAAAGAAAATATGACCTCAATCAATAAAGAACTTGTGAAAAAGATATGTATGATAGCAGCGGGGATTCCAGAGACAACAATAAGCATCGCATTTCGAAAAACGTGACCATAAAGAATATTCTTTTCATCAACCCCTTTTGCACGAGCGGTTAATACGTATTGCTTATTAATCTCTTCAAGAAAAGAGTTTTTCGTTAATAACGTAAGCCCTGCAAAACCTGTGACGACAATGGAAATAATAGGCAAGACCATATGCCAAAGATAATCTAAGATCCGCTGTCCCCAGGATAACTGATCCCAATTTTCTGACACTAGTCCTCTTAAAGGAAAAAGATCCCAAAAACTACCTCCTGCAAACAAGACAATCAACAGAATAGCAAAAAGAAAACTCGGGATAGCATATCCAATAATGATGGCCGCACTGGTCCAGATATCAAAGGCTGTTCCATCTTTTACCGCCTTTCGAATTCCTAAGGGAATGCAAACAAGATAAATAATGAGCGTGGACCAAAATCCTAAAGAAATAGAAATTGGAAGTTTTTGCTTAATTAACTGAACCACAGAAACATCTCGAAAATAACTATCGCCGAAATTGAGCATGGCATAATTTTTCACCATTAACCAAAAACGCTCGGATGCTGGTTTATCAAATCCATACATTTTCTCAAGTTTTGCAATAAACTCTGGATCAAGGCCTCGAGCCCCGCGATATTTATTTTCCATTCCACCAGTTTGTGAATCATTTAACTGTGTCGTTTGAAAAGTATCTTCGCCCCCTCCCGTGAATCGAGCTGTTGCATCCACGGCAGTTCCCTTAATTTTAGCAATCATTTGTTCAACAGGCCCCCCCGGCGCAGCTTGAATGATGATAAAATTAACGAGGAGGATACCAAACAAAGTTGGCAAAATAAGAGAAAGCCGACGCAAAATATAAGAAGTCATCATTTAAAATTAACTCGCCTTTTCAGCATCAGCACTCCACCATGCATAAAAATCTATTCCGTAAGGGGGTATTATTGAGGGGTGTTCTAATTTTTTCCAGTAAGCAATTGAATCTTTTTCACGATACCATGCAGGAATAACGTAATGCCCCCACAATAAAAGTCGATCTAAGACTCGACAATAATTAATTAAATCAGCGCGATTAGTTGCATTCACTAAGCTTTCAATAACCTCATCAATAATAGGGCTCTTTATACCCGCATAATTTCTACTTCCTTGACTATTTGCGCTTGAGGAAGACCAAAATTCACGTTGTTCATTACCTGGAGAAATACTCTGAGAAAAAGTCATAAAAATCATATCATAATCAAATGTATCAATTCGCCTCGCATATTGAGACGTATCAATAATGCGTATTTTTGCCTTAATCCCCAATCGTTTTAGATTTTTTACAAATCCTTGGATTACTCTTTCTAAATTAGGAAGCGCAAGAAGAATTTCGAATTCGAAAGGTTGTCCTGTCTCTCGATGAGTCAGCACACCATTTTTAATGTTCCACCCTGCTTGTTCAAAGAGCTTTTTAGCCTCATTGAGGTTTTGACGAATATTCCCCGATCCATCTGTTTTTGGCGCTTTATATTCACTTGTAAAAACCTCCTCCGGAATTCTCCCTCGGTATTTCTCAAGAACATTCAGTTCTGCTGGCGAAGAAACCCCTGAAGATGCAAGGTCAGATCCTGGGAAATAGCTTTGAATTCTAGTATAGGCATTATAGAAAATGTTCTCATTAATCCATTCGAAATCCAAAAAATATCCAAGAGCTTGACGGACTTTACTATCTTGAAAGAAAGGGCGACGAAGGTTAAAAACAATCCCCTGCATGACTCGAGGATTTTTGTTTTCAATCTCTTTACGAACAATTTTTCCTTCTTGTGCAGCAGGAAATTTATACTCTTCAGCCCACCTTTTCGCAGAATTTTCTAACCTTAAATCGTAATCTCCTCGCTTAAAGGACTCAAACATAACCGTATCATCTCGATAATATTTATAGGTAATATAATCAAAATTATAACGCCCAACGTTGATTGGAAGTTTCTCACCCCACCACCCTTTAACACGTTCATAAGTAACGATATCACCTGGCTTAAAATGACTAATTTTATAAGGTCCATTTCCTAAAGGGGGCGTTAGATCAGCTTTCTCAAATCCATGTTTTGTATAAAATGCTTTAGAAATAAGAGGGAATTGCCCAATAATTTGAATGATTTCCTTACTCGCATTAGGTCGCAAAATAAATTTAAGACGACGCGTCGTTAGTTTTTCAATTTTTACTACATCTTGATAATATGTTTTATAATAAGGCTGCCCACGGTCTCTTAGGGTGTTAAAACTATAGACGACATCATCCACCGTTAAAGAGGAACCATCATGGAAACTTATGCCTTCTCGCATCGTAAAAATAATCCATGTTCTATCGGGGGCTACCTCCATTGATTCAGCCGCATAACAATAAGCAGATGAAGGTTCATCCATAGACGGAGCCGTCAGCGTGACGAACAATAAAGAAGGATAGAAAGGCGTTATTCCTGCGGCCGGTTGGCCTTTCACCACAAAAGGATTAAAACTATCGAATGTTCCCAGAACCCCCACATTAAATGTCCCCCCTTTGGGAGCTTTTTCGTTAACGTATGAAAAACTTTTGAAATCTTGAGAATATTTTAAAGGCTCTCCATATAAAGTAATTCCATAGAGAGGACTTGCTTCTTCTTGAGTTTGAGCTAGCTGCCCCATTAAGTATGATATTAAAACGATGCTATACGCGCACTTTTTAAACATGGAACTCCTTTAAGGTAAGGGTTTAAGGGTATCGCTCAACGTTCGCAAATATGCAATAAGATCTGCGCGTTCTTGTCCTTTTTTAAGGCCTGCGAAAGCCATTTTTGTCCCTGGTATAAATTTTTGTGGTTTATAGAGATAATGATTCAAATTTTCATAAGTCCATTCTCCTTTATGCCCTTTAAAGGCAGAGGAATAAGCAAAACTATCTGAATGGGCTACTTTGTTTCCAACGATATTCCAAAGATTCGGTCCAACCTTATTTGCCCCACTTTTTTCAAACGTGTGACATTGTAAACATTTTTTTGCGATGTTTTGACCATTTTCAGCACTCGCTTTTGCAAGAAGTGGCTCAACAGCCTCAATGATTTCTTCTGTCGTTGCCGCAGTTTGTGAAGCACTTTCTTCTGCAACATCAATTTGATAGACATCCTTAGCAAGCCATGTTGGCGCAACAAGCCAATCTGCGATTTTTTGACTTACCATTCCTATAAGCAAAGCAAGAAGAATCGCACATAATCCCTTATTAAGCTCGAAACTATCCATGAATTACTTTACCGTCTCCACTTTCATTTTCCCCCGAAATAACAAGCTGTGGTTTTTTAGCAAGGTTTTCATTTTGTCCATCAGCCCTTAGCTCTAATGCTTGCACTTCTCGTGTTACACTTTCAATTTGCGGAAGTACAGGTATTTCTTCAAGAGAATTCGCAACTTCCAGAGTTTTAAGACGACGTGCACTCGGTAAAACTCGACTTTCTAACGAAGCAACCGTACTATTATAAGCCTTCACGGCCCCATTAATTGTTTGACCAAGACGCGCAATATGCCCGCCCATATCGGATAATCTTTTGTACAAATCGCGTCCTTCTTGACTAATTTCTCGCGCATTTTCAGCAAGGGCTTCTTGGCGCCATCCGTAGGCAATTGCATGTAATAAAGCAATTAAAGTTGACGGCGTTGCAAGCATTACTTTTCGCTCAACTCCCACTTCGATAAGAGTTGGATCTTGTTCCAAAGCCGCACTAAAAAAAGTTTCTCCCGGAAGAAATAACACAACAAATTCTGGAGTCTCAGAATTTTTAAACTGATCCCAATAAGAGCGCTGACTTAATTCTTGAATATGTGCTCTCACTTGTCGCGCATGATCTTTCAAAAAAGATTGCCGCTGACTTTCATCAGAAACCTCTAAAGATGCAAGATAGGCTGCAAGAGGGGCTTTTGCATCAATAACAATTTTCTTCCCTCCTGGAAGATTGATAATCATATCGGGACGAAAACGCGTTTCATCCGCAATGATCGTATTTTGTTCAATAAAATCACAATGAGAACTCATCCCGCTCATTTCAACGACGCGCCTTAATTGCATTTCTCCCCATCGTCCTCGAATGTGCGGTGTTTTTAAAGCTTTCACCAAATTAGCCGTCTCAAGACGAAGATCTTTTTGTGTCACGGCTAATTCATGAATCTGATGCCGTAAGACTTCAAACGTACTAATTCTCGTTTTCTCAAGTGCCTCAAGTTTTTGATCAACACTTGAAAGGGATGTTTTTATAGGAGCTAACAATTCGTGGATGGCTTGTTGTTTTTCTTTTAATTCTCCTTTTGCATTTTCTTGCAAACGCTCAAAAGTACTTTTCGCAAGATCTAAAAATGTCCGATTATTTCGCTCAAGAGCTTGCGCTGAAAGAGCATAAAAAGAATTTGAAAGCTCTACTTTTGCTTGCTCAAGAAGAGCAAGTTTTTCTGAAAATTGTTGGCGTTCTTGACGTAAAATCGTTTCAAGTTCTGCCGCACGAATTTGTGATTCTCGACTCTTGACTTCAAGCTGCGTCCTCTCTCTTCGGGTCTCAAGCACTTCATTTTTTAGATCTCGATATTGATGACGAAAGACCCGCCATAAAATTAAAAAAGTCACCAAAGATCCAGCACATAAGCTCCCTAAAGAAATAAAAATCAACTTCTCCATAATAATGGATCCTCTATTTTCTGAGTTTTTTTGTAAAACTCAAATAATTTGCATAAATGCTAACTTTGCGTTATGAAGCAATATGGACTACTCTTGTAAATAAGTCTATACGAGTCTGAAATTAGCTTAATTTTTGCACTTTGGGAGATTTTAATGACCTCGCTCGCGTCTATACTTCAAGCAATTTTGGGACTCTCTGTCTTTTTATTTTTCTCATGGCTTATCAGTGAGAATCGCCGAAATGTTAATTTCAAATTCACTTTTATTGGCATTTCTGCGCAATTTATTCTTGCTTTTCTCATTATGAAAATCGACATCATCAATAAAGCCTTTCTTCTTATCAGCAGAGGTATTGGGACCTTGAAAGATGCCACTTGCGAAGCGACCAAATTTGTTTTTGGTTATCTAGGAGGTGGAACAGTTCCTTTTTTGATAGATGATAGCGCCTCAACTTTTATATTTGCTTTTCAGGCACTTCCTATGTTGATCGTGATTAGTGCTATTTCAATGCTTCTCTTTCATTGGCGTATTTTACCTTTTCTTGTCCGCGGTTTTTCTTTAGTTTTACAGCGAACTTTAAATGTTGGAGGCGCTCTTGGGGTTTGCGCTGCTGCCAAGGTATTTTTAGGACAAACTGAAGCACCACTTCTCATTCGGCCTTATTTCACAAAATTGAGCCGCAGTGAATTATTTTCCGTCATGACTGCGGGTATGGCAACAACTTCTGCCTCTATTATGGTCGTATACAGCACCATTCTCGAAAATACAGTAGATAATCCTATTAGCCACATTCTAACTGCGTCAATCATTAGCATTCCTGCCGCCATCACTATTTCGCGTTTAATGGTGCCTCAAGCAGAGACCCCTTCTAGTGGAGAACTTATCAATCCTTATAATTTTTCAGGCTCAATGGATGCTATTTCTCAAGGCGCAAGCGATGGTATGAAACTTTACTTGAATATCATTGCAATGTTAATCGTGACTTTAGCTCTTGTGGCTCTTGTTAATACAATTTTGGAATGCTTTCCGAATATTGCAGGAGCGCCAATAACTCTACAACGAATTTTAGGCCTCATGATGTCTCCTGTGACGTGGCTGATGGGGATTTCATGGAATGAAGCCAGTATTGCTGGAAATCTTCTTGGAACCAAAACTGTTCTAAACGAAGTGATTGCCTTTATCGAATTGGCGGCATTACCAAAACACCTTCTAAGTAAACATAGCGATCTTATTATGGTTTATGCTCTTTGTGGTTTTGCGAATCTCTCGAGTATTGGCATTCAAATTGGAGGCCTCGGTACTATGGCTCCTGAGAGAAGAAGTGAAATTATTGCTCTTGGGTTCAAAGCTGTTATTGCAGGCACATTATC
Organism: Candidatus Paracaedimonas acanthamoebae; assembly: GCA_017307065.1. Taxonomy (NCBI): domain Bacteria; kingdom Pseudomonadati; phylum Pseudomonadota; class Alphaproteobacteria; order Holosporales; family Caedimonadaceae; genus Candidatus Paracaedimonas; species Candidatus Paracaedimonas acanthamoebae. Next base: position 150,020 of record JAFKGL010000010.1, on the reverse strand, counting down.
AAGCTGTATGAGTGGTACAATCGTTGGAATTCTATATTGGGTGGGGTAAAATATTTCAAATGGATCTCGTCACACATAGCCTTTTAGGGGCAACAATTGGTCAAGCTGGCTTTCAGAAAAAACTCGGTCGTCCTGCCCTTCTTTGGGGAGGTTTAGGCGCACTCGTTCCTGATCTTGATGTGATTATTGGATATATTACGAACCCCATTGCTAACTTAAAATATCATCGGGGCATCACTCATTCTCTTTGGTTTGGCCCTTTAGTTGGCATGTTTCTTGGTTATTTCATTTGGCGTCATTACACAAAAAAACGTCGACTTTATAAACATCCACAAGGGGGTCGAGAATGCTTATTTTCATGGATGTTATTGATGAGTTTAGTTCTTCTTACACATCCTTTACTTGACCTTTTTACAGGCTACGGAACACAATTATTGGCCCCTTTTTCAAATCACCGATATGCTATTAATGCTGTCTCTATTATCGATTGGCGATACACTTTCCCTCTTTTTCTCGCCGTCATGGTAGGGATCTTCAGGTCAAATGGGCGACCTCTTTTTCTAGCTCAACCCTTAGCTATCTTAGCCCTATTTTTTTCAACAGCCTTCCTTTTTTATGGATGGCACCTGAACAATAAAGCTCTTGCCTATGCACGTGAGGATCTAAACGCACGCCACCAAGCAGTTTCAGATCTTCAGAGTTATCCTCTTCTGTTCCAACCTTACAGACGCCATGTCGTTGCTCGAGAAGGTCGCAATGTATGCGTAACAGAAGTTAATACTCTCACGCCTCACCCTTTAACATGGCAATGCGCTCAAGAACCTGACACCCCTCAAATTAATTACCTTAAACAATCCTCTATTGGAAAAATATTTGAATGGTTTGCCGAACATCAGACGTTTGCTGAAATTACAAAGACCGATAGAGAAATTAAAGTACGACTTTATGATCTACGATATCCTCTTTTAGACTTTCCCTTGAAAGGAATGTTGGGAATTGAAGCTGTCTGGGATCAAGGCATCATGCAAAATCCTCCTCACTTTTTTCAACAGCATCCCCATTTTTCACTCAAAAATTTCTTAAAGCTTTGGAAGGTTGGTACTTAAAAACCGTGAGAATTGCTCTTTATCAACCTGAAATTCCACAGAATACGGGCACATTGCTTCGGTTAGGGGCATGTCTTAATGTTGGGCTCGATATTATTGAACCTTGCGGCTTTGTCTTTTCCGATCAACGATTACAGCGTTCCGGGATGGATTATATTCAAGAATGCGATTATCGTCGCCATCCTTCATGGGTAGATTTCTACCAAAATTGCAAAACTCGTCTTATACTTCTAACGCCAGCTGCCCAAACCCCTTATTATGATTTTGCATTTCAATCAGATGATACATTATTACTTGGCCGTGAAAGTGATGGCGTTCCCTCAGACGTGGCCACTTTATGCCCTTACCATCTTCAAATTCCCATGATCCCCAGGCGTCGTTCTATTAATATAGCTATCGCCGCCTCAATGGTCTTAGGAGAAGCTCTTCGCCAAATAAAAGGATTCCCTCATGCTTAACCAGGCTCAAAAACGTGATTTGTCTCTTGAACCTCAAAAACAAGCTCGTTCCTGGTTTGAAACCTTAAGAGATCAAATCTGTCAAGCTTTCGAAAATATTGAAGAAGAATATGCTTCCCGTCATCCCAGCACAAAGCCGGGAAAATTTATTCAAACTCCCTGGCAACGAACAGAGGGAGGCGGCGGTGTCATGTCTTTAATGCATGGCTGTGTATTTGAAAAAGTGGGTGTCAACGTCTCAACCGTATGGGGAAAATTTAATTCAGCCTTCAGTCGAGAAATACCCGGGACTGAACAAGATCCCACTTTTTGGGCTTCAGGAATTTCTCTTGTCGCCCACATGTGTTCTCCCTTAGTCCCTGCTGTTCATATGAATACCCGCCATATTGTAACTCAAAAATCTTGGTTTGGCGGAGGCGTAGATCTCACACCTTACTATCCCTACCAAGAAGATATCGATTTTTTTCATGATGCTTTAAAAAGCTCTTGCGACAAACATAACTCCACCTACTATCCAGACTTTAAAAAAGCTTGCGATGACTATTTTTATTTACCTCATCGCCAAGAACCTCGAGGAGCTGGAGGTATTTTTTACGATTATCTTAATACAAATAACTGGCAGAATGATTTTACTTTTACTCAAGATGTGGGAAAAACTTTTTTAAAAATTTATCCTCAGATTGTGCGTCATCGCATGTTTGAACAGTGGATACCAGAACAACGACGTTATCAACTCATGAGACGAGGACGTTATGTTGAATTTAACTTACTTTATGATCGTGGCACTCGTTTTGGCCTTCAAACGGGTGGCAATATTGACGCAATTTTAATGTCTCTTCCTCCTCAAGTTGAATGGCCTTAGAATTACCCCCAAGCCCTTATTTTATTCAAATCAATCAACACGTATTCTCTTTTATCTTATTAAAATTGATTTAATGACGTTAATAGTTTATTAATAAAGGTAAAGTGATTTGAAAGAATCTCCTATGCATAGTTGGCAATTTTATAGTTTAGAAACACTTTTAAGCCTTCCCTTTAATCGTATACTTAAAGACGAATCTGATTTATTTAGAGTCAGAAAATTATTTGAAACACTCACGTCAAAATACACCCACCCGAGTATTAATTGGCGCCCTCTTAAGATGGGGAAAATCCCCGCAGAAGTTCACACCCCACAGAACGGAAATTTTTCTTCTGTAACCCTTTATCTTCATGGAGGGGGATATTTCATGGGGTCACCTCAAACGCACAGAAGTTATCTTAGTTATTTCAGCCATCTTACAAATTCGCGTGTCTATGTTATCGATTATCGTCTAGCCCCTGAACATCCTTTCCCTTCAGCATTACAAGATGCTGTCGCCGCTTATAACTGGTTACTAGATATTTACCACCCACAAGAAATCATCATTGCAGGTGAATCTGCAGGAGGAGGACTTACATTAGCAACTCTAGGAGTTTTAAAATCAGCTAAAACTCCGTTGCCAAGTGCTGCTGTATGTATTTCACCATGGACAGATTTAGCTTTAACTGGAGACACATTAGAAGAAAATAAAAGAAAAGATTCTCTTGTCCCCGTAGAAGTTCTACCTTTTGTTGCCAAATCCTACTTAAAGAATATTTCTCCTCATGAGCCTTTGGCTTCGCCTCTTTATGCAGATCTTAAGGGCTATCCTCCTCTCTATCTTCAAGTCAGTAATTCAGAAGTTTTCTTATCCGATGCCCTTCGATTGGCCCAAAAAGCTGAAGAACAAGGCGTAAAAGTTATTGTGGACGTATGGGAGGGAATGACACATGCTTGGCCTTTCTTTGCACGATTCCTTCCAGAAAGTAGGATAGCTCTTAAGAAAATATCTCATTTTATGAATGAGAATGTCAGTGCAGCCCCTTCTCACCACAAGATCATAAAATCAGCTTAAAAATAAGCTCTTTTTGTTTAAAAATTCTCACTTTTTAAAAATTTTTTATTTTCTAAGCGATATAAAAACAACTTAGTTAGATTACAATTATGCAAAGTTCCTTTGCCAAAAGGGAACTTCTTTCTCAAACCTCATGCCTATATCCTTATATCAAGAAACAATTTTTTGATGAGGTGATAACATGACTGTCTCTGGCCCCACATTAATAGCCGCCCTATTGATGGGCGATCCTCTTAACAAACCTAAAACACTTGAGGAAATCTCAAATGAGATTTTACAAACTCTTACTTTAGATCCTCCAGCTTTAAAAGAAATAGTGAAGAACTCTAATACAGCTTCCACCCTAATTGCTGGACCAAGTAATAGTTTAACAATCCGTGAAAATAACAGCAAAACAAGAGCTTTACGTTATGATAACTTGCCTATAAGAAAGCATATTACGTTAGATTCAAATACTGTTTTGGGGAACTCTCTTCACAGTGCTCATCCTCTCTTAATTCCCCCCATTGAAAGACTATCGCGAGAGAATATAAGTAAACAAACACATTCTACGCCCTTAAAAACAGCGTACAGTTTTACCACCACTCCTCTTTCTCCTATTAATCATGCAAATCTAAGTACTAATTCTACAATTTTAGCTTCGGGACCACGACAAAATAAGGGCTCTTCTATTACGAGAGAATCGACAAAAATACAAATAGATTCTCTTCAACAGACGACCATAACAAATGAAAATGTTGCCCTGCAAATTGCCGTTGAAGATCCTTTAACAATAAAAGAAGACGAGGTTACAACGTCAAATAATACAAACATGCCTATTCCTAAAGCTTCCATAATACCTGGGGATTCTAGCTCTCCACAAAAAAATCCCGTTGCTGAAGTAAAAAGGCATCTTCCGAAAAAGAAAGAAATTTTTACAACTGAAAATCAAATACTTATCAAAAATGTAGGAGAAGAACTTTCCCAAGCACTCGCAAGTCGCGCTAAAACTGAAACAACTCAAAATGAAGAGTGCCTTCAAAAAGAGGTTTCTTCTCAACAATCGGAAAACTCTAGAACCCTCAAACCTACAGAAATTTTGTCTGAAGTTGCGCAATCATCCAAACAGCAAAGAGATTTTCAAACAGACCTGCTCTCTTTGATTCAAACCACGAAACTAAAACCAATGGTGCCTCAAGAACCCAAACCATCTTTAACCGATCCTCTCACAAAGAAAGATGCTGTTATTAATACACTTCGCTCTCTTCATAAAAAAGGAGCTTCTTTCCTCAAGACATCTTCCCAATCTAAGCTTGAGAGTCCTAAAATTAAAACTCTAGATGAACTTAAAACAGAATTTGATACAGCAAAAGCCAGTGGTGCCGATAAATTCACGTTAAGAATTTTGTCAATGCAAATTCAAGAAGTCGAAAGCATGGCTCAAAAAGTCAGTCACAGCAAAAATGCCAATACTGCCACAGCCGAACATCAAGTAAAAAAGGTTACCCTCGCAGGAGAATCTAAAGAAAAATCATCACAGATACAAAAAGCTCTTAAAAAAGTTGATCCGACAAAAGATGAAGTAGTTCGTCAACGCATTCTTAAAGGAAATGGTCGCACCCAAAAAATTACCGAGCTTGAAGCAAACAATGCCCAAGCCCTTCATAAAGGAACTCTGTCTTATGAAGGACCTATTGTAATTCTGCAAGCTCCTGAAAAAGCAGAAGAAAGTAACACAATTCCTATAATACAAGCAGATGAAAATATAGAAAAAATGGCACCGATCTTCTCTTCAGAATTTTCTCTGGAATCTATATCAACAGCTTCACAAATGACAATCAGAACATCGCCAATTCTTCCATCTTCGTCTTTCGACGGGTTACTTGGTGCTTTAAAAAGAAACATCACGTCTAGGGAAGAAGAGGATGATAATAAGCCTCTTATTAAAGAAGAGATTTTGCAAACCTTCAAAGACCATCAGAATGATCTTGGGCTTTCAGAACAAGATTTAAGAATTTTAAGCGAGCAATCTTTAAATAATCTTCAACCTCTTATTGACGAATTCTATGACAAGAAAAAACAACAATGGGATTTTGATTTTGCGGATCAAGTATCAATTATGGCCTGTATAAAATCAAGCGAACAAGAAGAAGCTAAATCTTCTCAAAAAACGGTGAGCCGACTCAATCTTAAAAAGAGTGGGGGTCAGGACTTTTTGTCTTCCATTCGTGAGGCTCGCGGTATCATTGAGGGTGAAGTTGTGGCAACTTATCCTTCGGTTTTTGCTAAAAATTCAGTAGATAATACTATAATAGAGGCACCTAAAGCATCCAAAGAACCGAAAAAATTAAGCGCAAAATCTTTAGAAATCCGTGAGAAACTTTCTCAAAGAAAAGAAGAAACCACAGAAGGAAATTTGCTTGATCAAATTCGTAATAATAAACAGCTTATTAACTTGAAGAAAGCACCCTCAGCAGTTCCAACACCTGAAGAATTTACGCCAGAAGATACTCACTTAAAATCCGCCTTAATAGCTCATCGTCGCTCTATGAAAATGGAAGATGAACTAGATGATGAGTGGGAAGATTAATCTTGTCTTAATTCTCTTAGTAAACTAAAATTTCTTTCCAACGGTATGATAGAATATGAATAAATTTATTGACAAAAAGTCATAAGATCTTTATAAAATATCTTAAACTTGCTACATTAAATCTTTATTGAAGGAGCATTATGAAGAAAAATTTTTACTGGATTGTTGCAAGTTTATATATTTGCGCTTCCTTTGCCCAGGCTAGTGTCCCCCTTGAAGAAGAACTAAAGCCTATGCCTCATCATGCTCTAACCCGTTGTACTAAAGGTACAACCCTAAAAAATGAAAAGTCAGGAGTTCGAGTCATCACAAGCTCTTGCACCTCTGATCCTCAGGCTGAGACCCAATCTACTATTCCTGTAAAAAAATCATCTCTTGAAGCTACTTTTGAGGTAGTGCTTACGAAAGGAGGCCTTCGCATCGCTTTTTGCTCAAAAGACAAGAAAACTACTCTAGTCTCTGAGAGTTACGAAAAAATCGGCACTATCACCGGAAAATTAAGGCTTCCATCTGACTGCTCTACTAAAGAAGTTCGCCTTGTTTTTATGAATCATCTATCAAACCCAGGCGTATCTGAGTTTAATATTATAAGTTACAAGTTGTTTGAAGTTACTATTAAATCCCCCTCCCCAAGTCAAACAATTGTTAAAAATAGTCCCCCCCCGAAACAAATATCTCCAATTCCCACTGTTTTAGTTCTCGAAGAACCGAAACATTTACCTCTTGCCTTACATGGCAATAGTGACTCTCTTTCCGTCCACACCTCTCCCATCAATAAGTCTGGACAACCACAAGGTGAGTACATAATCGAGGGGAAAGACTTTAAACGGCAAGATGTGTCTGGAGACCGTATGCGGTGCTTCTTTAACTCTATGGGTCTTGATTTCACGAAACAAATTGAATTATTAAAACAGAATTCTAAGAATGTTTACATTCTTAAAATGATTGCTAATGAAATTATAAATGCAGCTCGTGCAAATTCTTCTGAACTTCCTGAAAGCTTAAAAACAGTTATTAACTTTAAGCTTTTCCAAGAAGAAATGAAAACTATTGATGAGCTTCGTGAAAAACGTAATAAAGCACTTGAAGCTCAATCTCCAGCCCCAGAAAAAAGAGACCCCAAACTCCTTTCTGATGAACTCAAAAATGTCGATCTTCTAGAAAATGAAGTGGTTGCCTCTTTAAGAGAAAGAGCCGAAACTGAAGACGCTTTCTTAACCTTTCTTAAGGATTATATAGGTAAAGGCAACATGATGGTTGCTGTTCCTGATGTTCAAGGTCAGGAAGGAGATAATCTTGATGGAAACTCTTGTTCAATCGACGCAATTGCTCTCTTGAACGAAATTGAACTGAGGATTTATAGGCAGGACTACATTGATTTTGATGAGGCATTGAAAATGCTTCAAATAAATGTTGATGACTTCTATAAAAATGCGTTTATTCAGAAATTAAAAGAACTTAAAAAGAATGGTTCTAAGGATCCGTTGAACCCTGCAGCTTTGGAGAAATTAAAAGGACTTCAAGAAAGTGATATTGATAAGCTAACGGCAACTAATGCCGAACAGATATTAAAAGATCTTTGGGTCCCTGTTATACGCGTCATGAACGACGCTGCCATTGCTGAGTTAAAGAAACGAAACATAAATATTTATTCTCCCCACCTCCAGTTAACTCATAAATTTATTCCGAAAGGAGCAAAAAAGGTCGCTTGCATTTATCATGAGGGTGCCCATTTCCAAGCTCTTATTCCTGCTCTATCTCAAAAAAAGTGAAATGAGTTTATTGATTATTATAGGGATGAACTTATGTCTTAGGTTTTAAAGATGATATCTAGGAATAAATTTCTTTTTATTTATTCCTAGATTTTCATCCTAACATGCCGCCAATTTTAAGGGTTATACCCCTTCTTGACGCACAAGTTTTAGAGATGCCTTTTTCTTTCTTTTTTGAGATTCTTTAGGAAGCATAGAACAAGTGGGCCTTCTGGATAATTTTTTAATTTTTCTCTCTTCTCTTTCTAATAAATCCCTTGTGTTTAAGTTTACTTTCGTCTCTTGCTTCTCCCACAGAAAAATGCCGACCAATACCTCTGTTTTCCCAAGAATTCCTATATTTATCAGAAGATTATTTCTTTTATGTCTCGTCCCCCATTTTTGAAATCTATCAATTCTGTGGCTTAATCTTTGATGATGGAAATTTCTAATCCCACCTATTGAAACTCGTTCCTCTTCATTATTTTTCTTCTTTATTGGCTTATTTATCATTTCAATTTGATCTTTTTGGATAGATACTTTTCTTATCATTTTCTGCCTCCCTCTATTTTTATAATTAGCTATTCACTCATTCAAGCTGCTCACTTTTTAGAAGAATTTTACTTTATTTCTAAAGGAGCAACAGAAGTAAAAATTCAAAGATTCCATAAAAAGACTTACTGTTTCTCTCTCTTAATTTTTATATTCGTCAGACAGCGATGACGTCCTTCTGGCACCTACTCACCACTGTCAGGTTGCCTGAGATCCGCGGCACAAGGCCAAGGATGACCGAGAGGGAGAAAGACTTTAAGCTCGTCACTTTTTAATATTTGATTCTGTTCCATTTCCTTCCCTTTTCTTCCCTTCATCTCGATAAAGCCCAAGGATTCTTCTCTTTCCGGGCCTCTGTCTGCATAATTTTAATTCTATTCAGAGTTACTCCGAGGATGACAAACGAGAGATTGCTCCCTATCTCTCTTTTCAAAGAGTGCTTTCACCACTCAACCTTCCTCCTTTTTTAGAACCTATGGGACCTCTCCAACGAGCCTTTGCGCCCCTGACCTGCGTCATTCTCGGACTTGCACCGTGCCTGTCACACACATTGAGGGCTTTTCCTTCTCTTTCATCAAACAAAGAGAGGGTATTCGCTCAAAAAAGAGCATTAAAAAAGCTTTGTCATTTAATAATCTAGGTTGTTAGCCCTGTTTTACTTATTTTTTTAGATGATTTCAGAAATGAAGTGAAAGAATTACAAGGACTTGTAAGATCCATGCAAGAGAAGAGTCATCCCTGCCCATCTCTTAATAGACTATCATAACAAGATACAAAAATCAAGTAAATTCACCCTGTTTTTCCTAATTACTCTCCTTATTTATAAAATAATGTCGTATATTTGGAGGCTTCATGATATTATTTCGGTGCAGTATTATCCTAAATTAATGTTATTTTTCCGCTAAAAAGATTAAGTTATCCTTTAAGCGTCTCACCAAAGGAATTTGTCCCCTCATGTCTTTGCCTTCTTATCTTCAAGAAAAAATAACCCTGCTTCTTAAAGAAGCCTCAACCACTCAATTACAGCAAGCTCGACAAGCTGTGACATCACGCTACAAAACTCATCACCAATCTTCTTTTCAAACTCAGGAAGAACGGCTTTCTTATTTAGCTACGCGCCTTCCAGCCATTTATGCTGTCGCCTCTTGGGTGTTGGAAAAAATTAAACCTTACTCTTTAAAGTTAACCTCCCACCTCGATTTAGGGACAGGGCCTGGTACGATTTTCTTTGCCGTCCAAACGCTTTTTCCATCCATCCAAAAAAATACGCTGCTGGAAAAAGATCCCTCTCTTATTCAACTTGGGAAGCAATTGACTCCTTCTGATTTCTCTGCAACCTGGCATCTTCAAAATCTTCAAATGACACCCTCTTTTGACGAGGCGGATCTCGTCACCATCTCCTATGTCCTCAATGAATTAGAAGATCCTTCTTTGCTTATTTTAAGAGCCTGGGAGGCAACAAAACACTTTTTAGTCCTTATTGATCCTGGCACCCCCTATGGCTTTTCTAAGCTTAAATCCGCTCGTGAAATCCTCATTCAACAAGGGGCCTTTATTTTAGCGCCTTGTTCTCATGAAGCACCCTGTCCGATGGAAGCGAAAGATTGGTGTCATTTCAAAGTAAATGTTCAAAGGCCTTCTTTTCACCAGAAAATCAAACAAAGCCCGAAAGGTTTTGAGGAAGAAAAATTCAGTTATTTAATTGCCGCAAAACAATCATATCAACGTCAACAAGCGCGCATTGTACGCAAACCCATAAAAGGTTCGGGCCATATTATACTTGATTTATGTGAGCCAAATGGCTTAAGACGGCAAGTGATTTCAAAAAAGAATATCTCCCACTATCATGAAGCTCGTCATGCAGAATGGGGCGATCCTTGGGATGAATAAAACGATGACCGATTATCTTTATCTTACAACGGAACCTTCAAAAACACGCGTTGTCGTGGCCATGTCGGGCGGGGTAGATAGCTCCGTCACAGCCGCTCTTTTAAAAGAACAAGGATACGATGTTGTGGGACTTACCATGCAACTTTATGATCATGGGGTTGCTGTTGATCGCAAAAAAGCATGCTGTGCAGGTCAAGACATTTATGATGCCCGTCAAGTTGCTCAACAAATTGGCATCCCTCACTATGTGCTTGATTATGAAAGCCGCTTCCAAGAATCCGTGATGGAAGATTTCGCGGATAGTTATTTACGAGGCGAGACTCCTATTCCTTGTGTTCAATGTAATCAAGAAGTAAAATTCAAAGACCTCTTGACGATGGCGCGAGATTTAGGCGGAGAAGTGCTGGCAACAGGTCATTATATCCGCTGGATGCCAGGACCTGAACTTCATCGAGCCGTCGATCTAAATCGCGATCAAAGTTACTTTTTATTTTCAACAACAAAAGAACAGCTTTCATTTCTACGCTTTCCTTTAGGAGGCATGCATAAACCTGAAGTCCGCATGCATGCCGAACGATTTGGCTTAAAAGTTGCAGAAAAGCCCGACAGTCAAGATATTTGCTTTGTTCCCAATGGTGATTATGCTCGTGTTGTTGAACGCTTGCGCCCAGGGGCTCTTGAAAGTGGCAACATTGTGCACATCGATGGCCATATTCTTGGTCATCATCAAGGCATCATTAATTATACGATAGGACAACGTAAAGGATTAGGGATCTCCAGTGAGGCAGGAACACCTTTGTATGTTGTCAAAGTAAATCCTGAAAAACATCAAGTGATTGTTGGCCCTAAAGAAGCTCTTGCTTGCCCGGAAGTTTATCTTAAAAATGTTAATTGGCTTGGCGAAATCCATGAAACAAATACAGCACACGAAGTTCTTGTTAAAATTCGTTCGGCTCAAGAACCTATTGCTGCATTACTTGAATTCACCTCTTCTCATACCGCAACGGTTCGCTTTAAAGAACCTGAATACGGTGTTTCACCTGGACAAGCTTGTGTCTTTTATAAAGGAGATCAAGTCCTTGGTGGCGGCTGGATTACAAAAGCTCCTTTGCTATTTGAAATACAATCGTGAAACTTTATTTTTGCCTTTTAAATTTTCTTATCTGTAGCCCTCTCTTTGCTGAAAATTCTGGAATTGTGTCTCTCATAACGACCACCCAAGAAATTGAATTTATGGTGGAAATTTCCTCGACAGAAAAAGAAAAAGCCCACGGCCTTATGTTTCGAAAATATCTTCACCCGAACCATGGGATGTTATTCCTTTATGATCCCCCCCGCTTCGCAAGATTTTGGATGAAAAATACCTATATTCCTTTGGATCTTATCTTTATTGATTCTCAAGATAAAATTGTTCAAATTTATGAGAAGGCAAAACCTCTCTCTCAAAAAATCATTCGTTCTCAACAACCGGTTAAAGCTGTCTTAGAATTATCCGCTGGAAGTGTTGCCAAATATAATATTAAACTTAATCAGATAATTAAGTTTCATAAGGATAAAGCATGAGTGCGCTACAAACGATTATTGACCAAGCTTGGGAAGAACGTGGGGTGTTGTCTCCAAGTTCCGTCTCTCAAGAAATCCAAGAAGCTATCCACCTGTCTCTTGCGGCTCTCGATAAAGGAGAAAACCGTATTGCCGAAAAAATCAAGGGACAATGGCACATCCATCAATGGCTTAAAAAGGCAATCTTACTCTCTTTCCGGATTCGTCCAAATTTAACATCTCCAGAAGGAATTGGGGGATCTTACGACAAAATTCTTCTTAAATATGGCGCATGGCAAGAAAAAGACTTTAAAGCCGCAAATTTTCGCGCTGTTCCGGGGGCAATTGTTCGTCATTCAGCTTATGTAGGGCCAGATGTTATTCTCATGCCCAGCTTTGTTAATGTCGGCGCTTACATCGACACAGGCACTATGATTGATAGTTGGGCGACAATTGGGTCGTGTGCGCAAATAGGAAAAAATTGTCACATTTCTGCGAATGTCCTGATTGGAGGCGTTCTTGAGCCTTTACAAGCAGATCCTGTTATTATTGAAGATCATTGTTTTATTGGAGCAGGAAGTTCAATTGCAGAAGGCGTCATTATTGAACAAGGAGCTGTGCTTGGCATGGGTGTCTCTATCAGTGCCTCAACGCCGATTGTAGATCGCACAAGTGGTGACATAAGTTATGGTCGTATTCCCGCCTATTCTGTTGTTGTGAGCGGAAGCCTTCCTCCTCGCGTTCCTTCATCCAATGGCCTACAACCTCATTTAAGTTGTGCCGTGATTGTTAAAACTGTTGATGAGAAAACGCGCAGTAAGACAGCCATTAATGACCTTTTGAGGGCCGTATAATGAACCTCCACGATCCTATTATCCTTACCCAACGACTTATTCAATGCCCGAGTATCACTCCCTTAAATGCCGGGGCTTTAGAAATTATTGAAACAGCTTTAAAAATTCTGGGTTTTACGTGTTATCGTCAACAATTCGATGATGTGGACAATCTTTATGCGAGACTTGGTGACCAAGCCCCAAATTTTTGTTTTGCAGGACATATTGATGTCGTTCCCACCGGGTCTCTCGCGTCCTGGACTTATCCTCCTTTTGATGGGAAAATTATAAACGGCATTCTGTATGGGCGGGGCACTGTTGATATGAAAGGAGGCATTGGTGCTTTTATCAGTGCGATTGCCCGTTTTCTTGAAAAATCAACTTTAAAGGGTTCGATTAGTTTTCTGCTCACCAGCGATGAAGAGGGCCCAGCCATCAACGGGACCCTTAAAATGCTTGAATGGTTAGACGGAAAAAGTGAAAAATTGGATGTGTGCCTTGTTGGAGAGCCTACTTCAGACCTCCAGGTTGGCGATATCATCAAATATGGAAGTCGCGGAAGCCTCAATACATCCCTAAAAATCCAAGGGACACAAGGGCACGTGGCTTACCCTGATTTAGCAGATAACCCCCTCCCGCGGCTTATCGAAACATTATCAAATGTTCTAGACAAGCCGTTAGATCAAGGCTGTCCGCATTTTCAACCTTCTAATGTTGAGATTACTTCTATTGATGTTGATAATGAGGCAACCAATATGATCCCTCAAGAAGCAACGGCTCGCTTTAACATCCGCTTTAATACGCTTCATACAAGTGCATCTCTTAAAGACCATATTCAAGAAATCTGTCGTCACCATGCAGGAGTGCATTCTTTAGATTTCCAAGGGAATGCAGAAGCCTTTGTAAGTTCCTCCGACGATTTTCTTCCCATGGTTATTCGCGCTATCGAGGCTATTACACCGATAAAAGTTAAGGCCAACACCTCAGGTGGCACCTCTGATGCGCGCTTTATTTATAAATATTGTCCTGTTCTTGAACTCGGCTTACGGAATCAAACAGCTCATAAAATTGACGAATGCGTCCCTCTTACCGATCTTGAATCTTTAACGCAAATGTATGAAAAGATTTTAAGGGGATATTTCGATCTTTAATTTTATTTCCCAAAAAGGGGCCATTTCTCAGGGGATTGAAGTGATTGAGGAGAGCCCACAGGTTTTAAAACATGCTCGATACTTTGCCCCAACCCATCAATAATAAATTGAACCGCTAGAGCTGCCAAAATAATCCCAAAAACGCGCCCCAAAACGTTACTACCCGTCACGCCTAATAATTTGCTCAGGGGTTCTGCTAACAATAAACAAACATACATAATTAAAACAACCAGCACTAAAACAGCGATAAGTCCAAGCTGCATCATGACATCACCCTCAACTTCTCGCATCAGGATGACAGCTGACACAAGGGCCCCAGGTCCTGCAATTAATGGAATCGCTAATGGAAACACAGAAATATCATCACGCTGCAAGGCTTCTCGTTGTTCATCTTGGGTTGTTGAACTAATCCCCGAATGACGAGCTACCACCATATCAATCGCCGCAAGGAGAAGCAAAATTCCGCCAGCAATACGGAAAGAAGGGATAGAAATTCCTAAAGAATCAAGAAGATAATCTCCCACAAACGCAAAAAGGAGCAATAGAATTAAGGAGATAATTGTCGCCTTACTCGCAATTTTCGCGCGCTGTGCTTTTGAATCTCCTCGCGTAAGTGCAATAAAAACGGGAATAACTCCGAAGGGATCAATGATGACAAATAATGTTATAAACGCCCCAGCTAAAAAATTGACCACAAGACCACCTCTTTTAAAATTTTTCCCACCATATCAAGGAAGAATGCCTCCCTACAAGCATGATTAACCATCAATCAATAAAGAACTCGATGCCCCCTGGAAAGGAAGTGAAGCCTGTTCTAAAAATTCAAGAGCAGGCGACTCAATCAATTCTGCAATAAACTCTATTTTTCGCAGATCCGCGTGATAGGTACTCTCTTGCACGCGAAAGGCAAGCGGAAGAGATTTATGCTCTAAAGGAGAGGATAGCATTAAAGTCAAGGTTAAATCACGTTTATTCGAGCAATAAAGATACCCTAAAACGTCTTCGATCGTGGTCTGAAAAATTTTTCGAATAGGACGATCATAAAAAGCCGGAAAATTCACATGATTCACATGAAGCAGGATGTGCACAATTTTAGCCTTCTCTTTTTCCGAAGGATAAATCGTAAAATGGGGAATATCGATGGCAAAGTAATGACTATTCGCATCACACGTTAGTTTTTCATTCATGTTTTGCAGAGACGAAGGATAGAGACTTGCCGCGACATAACCGGCATTCCCACTTAACCAAAGCAACATAAAGTGCCACACTAAGGATCTCATTTTTTCCTCTTTTTTCTCTTTCGCTGTTTTTTGCCTTGATTATGACAAAAAATAAATTAAGAATTATTAACCAAGAAAAATAATTGGGAATTTATAACAGTCATATAGAAATCAGGGGAGAGTTCTAAAATGTTCAGAAAAATTGCTTATCACTTATCTATTTTTTTTGTCACAATGGGTAGTTTTTACCTTGCTAACGCGAATGTTCAAGAAGGAAAACAAATAGGCGACTTTATCATTACAGCTCAAGGTATTAACGTAAAGGCCCTAGCTCAATCTCAACAATATGTGTGTGAAATCCTCGATCCTTCTATTCTTTTTAAGCCAAAGAATAAAGGGGAAACAAAAGAACTAACATCAGCGCAATTTTCTACTTTATGGGAAAAAGGACAGTCTTTTTATACGAATGCACCGAATGCAACGCTCGTTTTCTCAGATCAAAAAGAAAATTCCTATCAAATGATCTTTGAAATTCCTAAGGCAGAATCTGTGGACAATATCCTAGCTCTTACAGCGACACCGTTGACACCACACGGAAGTAAAGCCTTTCTTAAAAACAATCAGCCTATCTCTGCTGAAGAATTTATAGAGGGAGCTCACACAGCAAAGAAAGAAACCATTTCTCTCCTTGTTGATGATGCGGATGAGCCAGATTATAGCAATCCTTGGGCTCCTAATTGAGATAACAACTTGGGGTGATTTAACATCACTCCACAACCTTACTGATAAAATAAATCTTACCTGGGGAGTGTTTGATGTCTAAGTTCAAAAAGGTGGTTTGTTATTGCCTTATTTACAGTATTTTTCTCAATAATCTTTTAACTTCCTTTACGAATACGGCATATGCCTCTGATATCACAGAAGATATAACAATCGATGAAGCATCGCCTAGCGTTTCCACACCACAAGGCACAATGATCGAAGAAGAGCAGACTATTCAAATTCCTGCAAAGCAAGCCATCATAGAAGAAGAAATAACAAAAACATGGAAAAGGAAACATACGCTTAGTGATTTTTCACTTAACTGTTCTACAATTCTACACGTCATATTGTTTGGATTTTCAATACTTCTTGGCCTTATGGCTTTGAATTCATTCGAAGCTCTCAGTGCGAAAACTTTATTCCCAGCTATAGGAATTGGGCACGTCGGTGTTGGAACAGAAAAGCCCTTTTATGAAGCAACCGCAGCGACGCATGGGATAATTTTTGCGGGATTAGTTCCGACTATTTATACATTTTTTAAATTTGGGAAAGGACTCATAGACAATGGAACACTTCTTGTTTCTAAACTAAAATCCCGCTGCCAAAAACAAAAACCCGTTGACTCCGAGAAAGGTCCAGCTCCAGAAAATGACCAAGAAAAGCTGACAAAAGCTAAAAAACAAGTTTTTCGAAAATGGCCTATGCCTCAATTTTTAGGCTATCTTATTCCTGGAGGAATAAATATTGGCGCGGCCTTGACTTATTCGCTGATCACTGTTGTTAATCTTTATCAAACTGAGATGCCTCGTTTCCCCATTTTTTTCAAAACTATGTTTCCTTTTCTTATTATCATGACTTTCCCAGATAAATGTATGACAGGTCATGGTGCAATAAAAGAAATGCTAGAATGGGTAGCTCAGAAATTGAACAGAAAAGTAACTCAACGACAAAACGCTTTAAAGGAAAAGATCGAAGGATTTCGTCAATACGTAGAAAATTTGGACCTGGAAGACCCAAGAGATCGAAATACATTACGCAACTTAATCAAAAATCTTCTCCCAGAAGATGAAACTATCTCAATCCTCAATGAAGAACCTGAAGAACTTGGCACTATTCCTCCGTCAACAAGGAATGATACAGATTTAAGGGCTACTATGGAATTATCTGAGGAAAGTGATCAAGATTTAGATACACAACAAAAGGGTATATCAACGCAAGGAAAAGATGAAGCGACCTCTTCCTCAACAATAGATGGCACAGATTTAATTCCTATCATAGGATCACCTGAAGAGAGTGGTCAAGGATCCGCGACCAGCTTAAACTCACAGATTGATACCTCAAAAAGAGAAGGCCCAAGCTTCCAAGAAAAAGATTTTGTTGAATCTGGAGTATCCCCTATTGCCTATGAAAAATTATATGACTTTATTAGAGAATACCCGATTTCATCTCACACAGATCTTGGATCAAAAATCTCCCGTTACTTATCATATGGTATCTCATTTTTAGGGGCTTGGGGACTCTCAACTGTTCTGACACAAGATTTGGAAACAATATTCAAGATTGGAGAAAAATACTTAGCATTCATGGCACCAGATCAGAGAATAATATTGGCCACTGTTATAGGAAGCCTTGCCGCGGGATGGATTGCTTTTGCTGAAAAAGGAGATATTTATAAAACTTTGAAAAGTTTTGAGACTTCTTTTACTTCACAATTCTTTATAAAAAAAACTAATGGAACTAGAACAGATTCTGTTTGTCACCCTCGCTCTTTAAAACATGTGCTCAAATTTACGGCAAATATTCTTTTATATAAATCCTTCTTAGCATTAACTGCAGTAGTTTTTACCTTTTCTGAATTTTCATCCTACCGTAATACCAGAAAAGAACCTTACGAAAATATTTTTACAAGAACTAACGATAACATACCTGCCATAAAATATATTGGGCTTATAGCTCTTTATTTATTTGAAATTCCTTCTTATATGGCAGTTCAAGAACGAGGCTACAACGCTGTCTCACGACGACTGAAACAAGCGACAATATGGTCTAAAAGCCTTTCTTCTTACCAAGAAAAGCTTATTGGCATACTTGAAGTTATGTCGAAACAAATTAATGATCTCACCCCAGAAGGGCTGACAGTACTTGAACAAAAAACATTCCCAGATCACAATAGAAATGTGCAGGTAGAAGAGGTAGAAGATGATCTCGCATTTCTTACATTGCCGCATCAAACAATGTCTTCCTCGAAATGGCAACGCTTTAAACAATGGATGAAAGATTGCTTTCCCCCTGATATTCAAGATAGTGACGAAGCTGTTTCTTTATTAGTAAATCAGAGTTCCGATGAAGAAAGCTCTATGTTAAATGGCGAAAATTAGAAGATAAAGAATCAGTGAGAGATGAATCAAAATCTTCATCTGAATTTTGCTTATTAAATTTTTTATATCATAAGTTTTTCTTTAAAGAGAGATATTATCTCTTTCTGCTACAGGTTTTTCTTAGGAAACTTTGTTAATAGAGCCTGGTAAGCATCACGACAAATCTCTCCAACATCTACCTTCTACAAGGCTGGACACTCTTACTTCTCAAAACAATAAACATAAAACAAAAACGCCACCCTTTCGGATGGCGCCTTGCATATAAACTTGATCTCTGAAAACGTTAACGCTTTGAGAACTGGAAGCTACGACGCGCTTTTGCACGACCATATTTCTTACGTTCAACAATACGGCTATCGCGTGTAAGAAGACCTTCAACCTTTAGAGGCGGACGAAGCGCTGGATCAAAATAAGTCAACGCCTTGCTAATTCCATGACGAACCGCACCTGCTTGACCTGAAAGACCGCCGCCTGTCACTGTACAAATGACGTCGAACTGTGCTTGACGACCAGAAACCTTAAAAGGTTGGTCTATCATCATTTGTAAAACGGGACGGGCAAAGTAAACTTGGCTTTCACGTCCATTAACAGTAATTTTTCCTGAACCTGGCTTAATCCAAACACGTGCAATCGCATTTTTACGTTTACCGGTAGCATAAGCACGTCCTAAGGCATCCACGCGAGGACCATCTGTCTTCTCACTGGAAGTCGTAGAAACTTTCTTTGCTGTCATCCCTTTATCAGAAACAGCTGACTTTAAATTTTCAAGTTCAATTCGCTCTTGTGCCATTGAAACTTAACTCCTTTTATTCTTTGGATTCATCCCTGCAACATCCAAAGTCTCAAGCTTTTGTGCTTCATGAGGATGGTTAGGACCAGCATAAACCTTAAGATTATTCATTTGCTTACGTCCAAGAGGTGTTCTTGGAATCATACGCTCAACAGCTTTCTCTAAAAGGCGCTCTGGGAATCGACCTGCAAGTGTCTCACCCGCGGTACGTTCTTTGATTCCACCTGGATGGCCTGTGTGCCAATAAAAGACATCATCTTTTAATTTCTTGCCTGTGAGGCGCACTTTATCTGCATTGATAACAACGATATTATCACCACAATCAACATGAGGCGTATAATCTGGACGATGTTTTCCACGAAGACGCTTTGCCAAAACAGACGCAAGACGACCTAGAACCACACCTTCTGCATCGACAAGTCTCCACTTCTTGGTGACTTCAGCAGGTTTTAATGAAAGAGTTTTCATTTTTACACACAATCTTAACTGTTAATATAGAAACTTCAAATGAGCGTTATTCACACGACTCTGGCATTTCTGTACATCACTTCGCCTTTTCTCGTCAATCATAAAAACAAGGAAAATGAGGTTCTTTGTTTATAAATTGATTTTCAAGAGCTTTTTAAGCTTCGTTTCAACAACTTGCAAATCGTTTAACGGAACATAAGACCAAGTTGAAATATTATCTTCAAAAGGCTTCGTGTACCCTTTCTTTTGAAAATACGCATGAAAACGTCTGAATTTAGAGGACCCCCCTTCAAAAAAGTAAGAATAAACAGGCTTCCCTGTAAAACACGCCTCTGAAGTCATCGCAACCGAATCACAGGTCACAAGAATGTAATCTGCAAGCCCTAAGAATCCAAAATAAGGATTCTCACCTTCTCCTGTCCAAATAGCCGCCGAGACATCTTTGAGGCTCTTGATTAAGGCTTCTCTATTTTCGGGCTCTGTCCGGCGCGAAATCGTTATAGCTAACCCCAAATTTTCGCGTTGGCAGAGAGATTTCAATCGTTCCCCCATTTTTCGCATATGCTCAGGCTTCACTTTATAACAACGATTTGAACCTCCAATAAGAACCACTAGAAGAGGTTTCGATAAAGAGGTTACCAAAGGTTTAAATTTAAGGGCTTCCTGAGCAAGACGCTCACGGGTGACGCGGTGCAAAGTGCCTTCCGTGACAATAACGTTCTCTCCTGTGAGATTATCATGCTGAGGCGCAATGACAGCATCGAAACGAGCAGGATTAACCAAAGGATTTTGTAGCTGGATGACTTTTGTTCTACCGTGGGTTAACTGACGAATTTTTGCTGTGGGGGCGACACTTGCTCGACCTCCAGCAATAATTACATCTGGCCAAGGGGGCGCCAAACGATCATGAGCAGATGAAAGTCCCTCTAAAGGATTGAACCAGCAAGAAGCCGGTAAAAAACGCCATAGACCTCGCGGTTTGATTCGCTTAATTATGGGAGAAAATCCTAAAGCTTCAGCCAATCCAATGCATTGATTTTCTGTGCCAATTTTCCCACTATCCGCAACAACCCAACAAGATTTCACGTCAGCAACTCATTACCGATATTCAATTTTAAGAATATGATAACCTTTAAGTCCACCCGGGGTTTTGACTTCAACAGAATCATCTACCTTTTTGCCAATCAAAGCCCGTGCTAAAGGCGCAGAGATTGACAGAAGACGTTCCTTAATGTCGGCTTCGTCAACCCCAACGATTTGATAGCAAATTTCTTCTTCTGTATCTTCATCTTCAAGAAACACATGCGCCCCAAACTTAATAGTATCGCCTGTAAGTTTTGAAACTTCAATAATGTGGGCGTGCATAATTTTAGCTTCAAGTTCCGCAATACGCCCCTCTATAAAGCTTTGTTTTTCACGAGCCGCATGATATTCCGCGTTTTCTGACAAATCTCCCAAGGCTCGCGCATCAGCAATAGCACGGATTACCGCCCGGCGTTCAATTGTCTTGAGATGGCTAAGCTCTTCTTGAAGACGCACAAACCCTTGAGATGTCATAGGTACTTTTTCCATTTAAAACTCTTCGTTCAGTTTTTCCGACTTTAATTCAAGACATCAAATGAACATATTTAGCATCATTATTCAAGGTTTTTACCAATTTTAACTCTCATTCTCTCTAAAAAATTGAAAAGAAAATTGCTTTTTTCTAAAATAAAATCAATATTTTTTAAAAAATGTACACTTTTATATTGATTTTTGATCTAAAATCAATTATGATAAGAAGAAGAGGTGAGAAAGAATTCTATAATTTTAAGAAAAGATTCTTTTAAATTTCTTAAACCTGCGTTGTTGCGAAAGCGAAAATTCTATAGAAGAAAAAGAAAAGTTCGTGTAACACAAGTAAGATAACTACCAGGGAATATAATAAACTTTAAGCAAGGCCCGATTGTAATGAATTATAAAGATAGCGTTTTTCTGCCAACCACCCCCTTTGCAATGAAAGCAAACTTACGTGAACGTGAGCCAGAAATATTAAAACTCTGGGAGCAGACAAAGCTCTATAAAAAAATTCGTGCCAAAACTCAAGGTTTCCCAAAGTTTATTTTGCACTCAGGCCCTCCGTATGCGAATGGTCATATTCATGTCGGACATGGCTTCACAAGCATCTTTAAAGATATTGTGATTCGGGCTCAGCATCTTCTGGGACATGATGCGCCTCTTGTTCCAGGATGGGATTGTCATGGCCTCCCCATTGAGTGGAAAATTGAGGAAAAATACCGAAAAGAAGGCAAAACCAAAGAAGAAATCGACATTCAACAATTCAGAGCTGAATGTCGCACGTTTGCCGAAAGCTGGATCGCAATTCAACGAGAAGAGTTCAAACGTCTCGGCCTCTTAGGCGATTGGGAAAATCCTTACATCACCATGGATCCCGATGCTGAAGCCGAAATTGTCACCACATTCCTCACTTTTTTAGAAAAAGGAAACGTCTATCGGGGCGTCAAACCTGTTTTATGGTCTGTCATTGAAAAAACAGCCCTAGCGGAAGCTGAAGTTGAATATGAAGATAAAACATCTTCCTCAATCTATGTGCGATTTAAAATCCAAGCTTCTACAGACGCTGAACTTCAAGAAACTTCTGCTGTCATTTGGACCACGACGCCTTGGTCGCTCCCCGGAAACCGGGCTATTGCTTATCATCCAGATGTTGAGTATGCCCTTCTTCTAGTGCAAAAAGTTGAGCCTGATTCAGTCGCGATCCCAGGAGAAAAACTCCTAATTGCCAAAGACCTTATCGATCAAGTCTTGAAAAAACTTGGCATTGCAGAGGCAGAAATTCTAACCTCTTTCAAAGGAACTCGTCTTGAAGGGATGAAAGCAAGCCATCCTTTTGTCGGCCAAGGATATGATCATGATGTTCCATTCTTGCCCGGAGATCATGTTGCCGTCGATACGGGAACAGGCCTTGTTCATACGGCCCCCAGTCATGGAATTGAAGACTATGACCTTGGAAGACGCTATCAACTTGAAGTCCCTGAAACTGTCTTAGATGATGGAACGTACGCTTCTTGGGTCCCGCTTTTTGCTGGCGATCATGTCTTTAAAGTGGATGATAAAATTATTGCTCTTCTCTCAGATAGTAACGCGCTTGCCGCCAAAGAGAAAATTGTCCATAGCTATCCTCATTCCTGGCGTTCTAAAGCTCCTCTTATTTATAGAACCACTCCCCAGTGGTTTATCAGTTTGGAAGCAAATTGTTTGCGTCATCAAGCCCTTGATGCGATTGAAGGTGTTCACTGGTATCCTTCTCAAAGTAAAAACCGCATCAAAGGAATGGTTGAGAATCGCCCCGATTGGTGTATTTCTCGCCAAAGAGCTTGGGGAGTTCCGCTAACCATCTTTGTTCATAAAGAAACAAAACAACCTCTTATTGATGCCTCCGTTAACCAACGAATCATTGAGGCCGTTAGGAAAGAAGGCGCCGAAGCTTGGTACAAAAATCCAGAACGCTTTTTAGGTCATGATCATGATCCTGCAGACTACGAACCCATCAATGATATTTTAGATGTTTGGTTTGATTCAGGGTCAACTCAAAAATTTGTCCTTGAAAAACGTCCTGAACTTGAATTTCCAGCCTCTCTTTATCTTGAAGGGTCAGACCAGCATCGAGGCTGGTTCATGTCATCTCTCTTGCTTGGATGTGGCACTAAGAACCAAGCTCCTTATAAAGCCGTTGTAACTCATGGCTTCACGGTCGACGAACAAGGTCGAAAAATGTCTAAATCTCAAGGAAACGTTGTCGCTCCTGACAAAATTGCCGAGACTTTAGGAATTGAGATTTTAAGGCTTTGGGTCGTCAGCTGTGATTACTCCGATGACTTGCGCATTGGCCCAGAAATCCTAAAACATCAAGAAGATATCTATCGCCGTTTTCGGAATACTCTTCGCTACTTACTGGGCGCCTTACATGGATTTACTTCAGAAGAGCACCCTTCTCTTGAGGATATGCCCTCTTTAGAACGGTGGGTTCTGCATCGTCTTCATCAGCTCGATACGCTTTTTAAAGAATGTACTCAAGCTTATAATTTCCAGGCTTTCTATAGTGCTCTTCATCATTTTTGTTCTGCCGATCTTTCTGCTTTTTATTTTGATGTGCGTAAAGACGTTGTTTATTGTGATAGTGCCCAAGATATAAAACGCCGCGCCACCCGCACAGTTTTTGATTTACTTCTAAATCATCTCTTACATTGGCTTGCGCCTGTATTATGTTTCACCGTCGAAGAGGCTTGGTTGGCTCGGTTTGGCGAAGACCGTGAAAGCATCCACTTAAACTTTTTACCTGAAACGCCGGAAGCCTGGAAAAATGAGGCTCTGGCTCAAGACTTTGATGTGCTGCGCGCGCAAAGACGTGTCATAACAGGTGCTCTTGAAGTTGCCCGTTCTCAAGGCCTTATTAAATCAAGTTTGCAGGCGCATGTGACGGTTTTTGATCCTCAGCAAAAAATGCTCCCGAAGGTCGATTATGCTGAACTTGCAATTACTTCAAGTCTCGATATTTCTATAGAAGCACTCCCCTCTACAGCTTTCATAAGTTCAGATTTTGATCATTTGGGCGTCCAGGTTTCGGTTGCTTCTGGCCATAAATGTGAAAGATGTTGGCGCGTTTTAAAAGAAGTTGGCAATCATCCTATCCATTCAACCTTATGTGATCGTTGCGTTCACGTGATCGACGAGGTCACATGATGTTTCCTATCAAGCGACCTAAACTTTTTGCTCTTTTGGGAATAGTCTTCATTATTGGCATAGACCAATGGTCGAAAGCATTGATCTTAGAATATTTTTTTCGGCCTCGTGCGCCTATCACAATTACGTCTTTTTTTGATTTAGTTTTAGTTTGGAATCATGGCGTAAGTTTTGGGATGTTCAATGCGCCAAGCCGCTGGAATGTTTATATTCTTAGTACTTTTGCTGTGGCTATTTCTTGTTTATTGCTAAAATGGCTTTGGCAAGCACCAAACTATCTACTGCGTGTTGGTTTTGGTCTCATTATTGCAGGTGCCATAGGAAACGTCTTTGATCGGCTTCGTTTTTCAGCGGTTGTGGACTTTTTGCACTTTCATTGGGGAAACTATGCATTTCCGACTTTCAATATTGCAGATACTGCGATTACACTAGGTGTTTGTTTTGTTCTAATTGATAATTTTAAAAATTCACGGGAAACGACGTCATGAACAAGAAATATGATTTTCTTTTTTTAGCCCTCTTAAGCACAAGTCTTCTTGTTATTTCAGGCTGTAGTCAAACTAAAAAAAGTTTAGGTCTTGAGAGAATGCAACCTGATGAATTTACAGTTCTAGATCATCCTCCTCTCAGCATGCCTCCTGGAATTGGATTAACGCCGCCTCAAACGGGAGCCTCAGCAAAGCATCCTCAAAATACTCATCTTCAAGCTAAAGAGCTTCTTATCAAGCAATCTCTTACAACCGAAATATCTTCTGTTTCGCCCGCAGAACAAGCTTTGTTAAACTCAGCCAAAATAGAAGAAAGTCATCCCAATATACGTCAAACAGTCAACCAAGAAGCAAAGGTTTCAAAACCAGGAGAACAGACAATTAAAAAAATTATCTTCTGGGAAGGAAAACCTAGCGGAGACGTTATTGATCCTCAGGAAGAATATAAAAAGCTCCATAACAAAGACGCTCCTGGCCCCCTAAATTAATGAGGATAGTTTTGATGTTGAAACAAATTTGGTTACGTTTTTATATGCTCCTCATTGTTTTTGTTTATGGGAACGTGGAAGCCGTTGTTTATAATCCTCATACATTTACTTTAAAAAATGGCCTTCAAGTTGTTGTGATTGAAAATCATCGCGCTCCCGTTGTGACTCAAATGGTCTGGTATAAAGTTGGAAGCATTGATGATCCTCATGGGAAATCAGGCTTAGCTCACTATCTTGAACATCTTATGTTTAAAGGAAGTTTAGCTTCACCAGCGGGGCGAATACTCCCTGAGATTAATCGGGTGGGGGGCGAGCAAAATGCAGCAACTTCTCCAGATTATACTGTCTATTACCAAGTGATCCCTAAAAGCGAACTCGAACTCATTATGAGTCTTGAAGCTGGCCGAATGGCCCATCTCGAAATTGAAGATAAATATGCAAAACCTGAATTGGATGTCATCCTTGAAGAGCGACACATGCGGGTTGACAATAGTTCAACAGGGCTCTTTTTTGAAACTGTTCTTGCTAATTTTCTAAAACATCATCCCATGAGATTACCCACGATTGGATGGGAACATGAGATAAAAACATTTACGACGCAAGATGCGCAAAACTTTTATAACACTTGGTATACCCCCAATAATGCCATTCTCTTAATTGCCGGCGATGTCACTGTTGAGGAAGTCAAAGTTCTTGCCAAAAAATATTATGAAGTGATCCCTGTCAAAGCAAAACCGCACCCTTTGACGATTCAAGAGCCTAAAATGGCCCCTGCACTTCAAAGGCTTGAAATGACATCTTCTCTTATTCAAGAACCTTATCTCTTAAAAATCTTTAGGGCCCCTAATTTTAAAGAAGGTTCACGAGAAGATTTTTATGCGCTTCAAATTTTAACTGAATTATTAGATAAACCCGTCACAGGTCCTATTTATCGAGAGCTTGTCGAAAATCAACGAATTGCAACCTTCGTTCAAATTTCTTATCCAGGTTACACCCGAGGCCCAGGGTATCTCCTTATGTTTGCTCAACCGGCCCCAGGACATACCGTTGAAGAAGTTGAAAGAGCCCTCAATAAAGAATTAGAAAAAATCATACAACAAGGGCTGAATGCCTCAGAGGTCGAGAAATCTAAAACAAGACTTTTAGCCCAACTTGATTATACACGTGACCATGTATTGAGTGGAAGCAATGAAATCGGGAGAGCTCTTGTGGTCGGGGAAACAATTGCAGAATTCGAATCATGGCCCCATCGCATAAAAGCCGTGACCCAAGAACAAGTCAACGCAACTTTTAAACTTATTTTTAATTCTAAATCTAATTTTACAGCTATTTTGCGTCCCCAAAAATAATACCACGAGGAAAAGTTATGAGACTGTTTTTTTCTGTAATAATGATTCTTTTAAGTAGTTTTTCTTCGGCACATGCCCAACTGAAGATCCAAGAAGTTATCTCAACTCATGGAATTAAAGCATGGCTTGTTGAAGATACAACAACACCTGTTATTGCTATGAATTTCAGTTTTGAAGTCGGTGCAGCTCATGATCCTGACGATAAAGTGGGACTTGCATCCCTTACTGCCCAAATGTTGACTGAAGGCGCTGGAAAATTTAATTCTCATGCGTTTGCACAAAAATTACAAGAAATCGCCAGCTTTATCTCTTTTAATGCGACTCTCTCTCATTTTGCGGGTTCTTTAAAAACAACAAAAGCAAATGCCTCAGAAGCTTTTCAACTTTTGAAAATTACACTTACCGAACCCTTATTTTCATCTCACGAATTCACTAAAATTGTGAATGCTCACATAACCGCTTTAGCTAACATTGAAAAACAACCTTCAACCATCGCCCTCACCCAATTAAGAAAGCAAATTTTTGGGGCTTCTCATCCTTATGCACGTTTTACCGAAGGTTCCTTCAAAACAATAAAAAAAATAACCTCAGAAGATCTCAAAAAATTTATGAAAAATATGAGCCGCTCTACCTTAAAAATAGGCGTATGTGGAAATATTACGGCTCAAGAATTAAAAAAGATTCTCGACAACATTTTTAGTTTTCTTCCTGAAGAAGCAAACTTGCCTGAAATTCCGCCTGCTCAATTTCCACAGCAAGAAAAAATAACCACGATAAAATTAGCCCAACCTCAAAGCATTGGGCTTTTCGCACAAGAAGCTCTTGATTTTAAAGATCCCAATTATCTAAAACTCTCAATTCTAAATGAGGCTTTAGGTCGGGGCTCAGTTTCAAGACTCATGAATGAAGTTAGAGAGAAGCGAGGATATGCCTATCATGTGGGAACAAACATTCAACAAGAACCCTGCATCAGTTTGTTAATGGGAAGTGTTGGAAGTCAAAATACACGCATTATGAAAAGCCTCTCCTTAATTAAGGAAGAATGGAAACGTCTCCGAGATCATGGCCTAACAAAAGAAGAATTTATAGACGCTAAAAGTCATATTTTAGGGGCTTATACCCTTAATTTTATGTCTTCTCCTCAGATTTCTGAACTTTTGCTTCTTTATCAAGTTATCGACGCCCCGAGGACTTATATGGAAAACCGTGAACAATTACTGAATGCCATCACGCTTGAGCAAGTTAACCACTTCGCAAAAGATTTTTTTACCCCCGAAAAACTTCAAATTGTCATTGTTGGCAACCCTGAAGAAGGAGAAACACATGCCCAATAAATCACTTTTAAATTTTTCAATTAATGGATGCTTCTTGAATCATAAGCTCAAGGAAGAATCTTTTATTTCTTTTCAAGAAAAAGCACTCCAAAGCTTTAATGAGGTGAAAACAGCCTATTATGATAAAAAATTACCTGCTCTTTCAGTTATTTATGAACAAGAATCTTTAGAGCATTATCAAAAAATTGCTCACCATTGGCAAAAACGTTTTAAAAATGTGATCCTTTTTGGAACAGGTGGGTCTTCTCTCGGGGCTCAAACGTGTATTGAACTTTATCAAAGCCGTGTAAGTACGCCCAAAGATTCACCTTATTTCCATTTCATGGACAACATTGATCCTCATACTTTTCAAAAACTTATAGAAAATATTGATCTTCAAACGACTGGTTTTTTGGTTATCTCAAAATCTGGCACAACAGCAGAAACACTTTGTCAGTTCCTTTCTCTTATAAGTGTTTTCAAAGATAAATTGTCACAAGACCAAGTCATTGTGATTACCGAACCAAAGAACTCACCGTTGCGACGCCTTGCCGAACAATATCATTATCAAGTCCTTGATCATCCAACACAAATTGGAGGACGTTTCTCTGTTTTTTCAATTGTAGGAATGTTGCCAGCTTTCATCGCCGGCATTGATGTTCATGCCATTCTTAAAGGAGCCCAACAATACCTCTCTCAAGAAATGGACGGAATTACGCACAATACTGTTCAAGGGGCTGCGTTAACCTATGCCTATTACCAACAGTTTGGTTGTACCCAAACTGTCCTTATGCCTTATATTGACCGTCTTTCAGCATTTGCTTTATGGTTTAGACAACTGTGGGCTGAAAGCTTAGGAAAAGAAAAAAAGGGTATTACGCCTATTAATGCTTTAGGAACTGTCGACCAACATAGTCAGTTACAGCTTTATCTAGGAGGCCCTAAGGATAAATTTTTTACGTTGGTCATGCTGGAAGCTTTGACTCCTGCCCCTCAAGTTCAAACTGACGATCCTGAACTTTCTTATCTTCATCAGCATACTTTGGCGGATTTGATGCGCGCAGAACAAAATGCCACTGTTGCAACCCTTATTCGACAAGAATGTCCTACGCGTACCCTTACATTTCCCCAGTTAAATGAGCACGTTTTAGGCGCTCTCTTCATCCATTATATGCTTGAAACGATGATCATGGCTAAATTGCTTGGAATTGACGCTTTTGACCAACCTGCGGTTGAAGAAGGAAAAATTCTAACTCGCGAATATTTAAATCGAGAAGCTTCATGATTCGCCTTCTTCCTCCTAATTTAATTAACCAAATTGCAGCTGGAGAAGTTGTAGAACGCCCTTCTTCTGTTGTGAAAGAGTTAATTGAGAATGCGATCGATGCCAAAGCCACCGCAATTGACATCGTTATTCGCGAAGGAGGGAAAAATCTTATTCTGGTGGAAGATAATGGCCTTGGAATGACACAGCAAGATCTCATACTGGCTGTTGAACGTCACGCAACCTCTAAAATTCCAGATGAGAATTTATTTAATATCCAATCCCTTGGGTTCAGAGGCGAAGCTCTTCCTTCTATTGGGTCCGTAAGTCGCCTCGAAATCTCAAGTCGCGCTCAAGGAAATGAGACTTCGTGGTCTTTAAAAGTTGAGGGAGGGCAAAAAATAGGCCCCACTCCTGCTGCTCAAAATATAGGCACACGCATTGAAGTGAGAGACTTATTTTATGCAACACCTGCTCGATTAAAATTTATGAAATCAGCCACTTCCGAAATGGCGGCGATTGTCGATACAGTAAGTCGACTTGCCATGGCATATCCGGAAATCTGCTTTACACTTAAAGATGATAAAAAAACTTATCTAGATCTTCCTGTAACCTTAGGAGAAATTAATGAGCGCCGTCTTCATCGTCTGAGTATGCTGATGGGGAAAGAATTCATTGATAATACGTGTTCAATTAATGCCGAACGCGGAGATTATAAGATTCTTGGATTCGCAAGTTTGCCAACAATGAACCGAAGCAATGCGAATTTACAATATCTTTATGTGAACGGACGTGCGGTTAAAGATAAGCTTCTGAATACAGCGGTTCGGGTATCTTACCAAGATTTTCTTGCACGCGATCGCCATCCTTTAGTTGCCTTATTTTTAGAAGTTCCTCCTGGAGAAGTCGACATCAACGTCCATCCAGCCAAAACTGAAGTCCGTTTCCGTGAAAATGAGGTTATTCGCAGCCTAATCATTGGCGCTTTAAAGCAAGCTTTAACAGAAGCAGGTCATAGAGCAGCGACGACGATAAGTTCTTTCGCCCTAAAGGCGATGCAACCTTCTATCATTCCTCAACTAAAAACATCTCAACCAAGCTTTATGATGCCAAATCGAGCTTCCTCTAAGCCTATCTATTCTGCCCCACGTCCTTCTAATTTTATGCCTTCAGATCACACTGCAATACAGGCTATTCGTCTTGAAGAACCTCTTGTTTCTGAAGAAATTAAGACTCACGACCTCAAAGAACATCATCCTTTAGGAGAAGCACGCACCCAACTTCACGAAACCTATATTGTCGCAGAAACAGAAGATGGTTTTATTCTGGTGGATCAGCATGCAGCTCATGAAAGACTTGTCTATGAAAACCTTAAAAATCAGTTTTTGAATGCACAAGCTCAAAGTCAATATTTATTGATCCCTGAAGTGATTTCTCTCCAAGAATCTTCTCAGCAAGCTCTTTTAGCTCATAACGAAGAATTAAAACTATTCGGACTTGGTATTGAGGCTTTTGGGGGAGAAGCAATTCTTGTACGAGAAACACCTGCCGCTTTAGGAAATTTTAACGTTGCAAGCTTGATTCAAGATTTAGCAGATGAGATAATTGAATTAGGTCAACCGCTTAGCCTCAAGGAGCATCTTGAAGAAATTCTTTCAACAATGGCTTGTCATGGCAGTATTCGCGCCGGCCGAAAGATGTCCCTACCGGAGATGAATGCTTTACTTCGAAAGATGGAAGACACCCCTCATTCAGGACAATGTAACCATGGACGTCCCACTTATGTGGAACTTAAAAAATATGATATTGAAAAATTATTTGGGCGAAGATAAATCTTGAGAGAGGAAAAATAGGGGCTAAAATTAATCATTTTTCTTCCGAAGTTATTAATTAATTTTTTATTTCTTTTCAAAAATCGCTATAAAAAATCCGTCTGTTTTATGTTGATGAGGCGTGAATCGTAAAAATGAAGAGGCTGTTGGACATGGCACTTTCAATAATTTTTCCCATACTCCTGAAATAGGAACTGCCTTAAATTCAGAATGATTCTCAAGAAAATTTTCCATAATTTCTTCATTTTCGCAAGCAAGTAAAGAACAGGTGACATAAATAAGTCTGCCGCCCGTTTTAACATTTTGAACTGCCTTAAAAATAATTTCCTTTTGAAGAGATATAAATTTTTTAAGGTTTTCAGGTGTTATTGTAACTCTCCACTCAGGATGCCTGCGCCATGTCCCCGTCCCCGAACAAGGAGCATCGATCAAAACACGATCATAGGTTCTATCTGAGACGTTTGTTAGAAAATGAACATTCTGACATCCTGTGCGCTGTGCCCGAAGTTCAGCTTTTCTCAATCGAGTAGATGATACATCGTATGCATCGATGTGCCCTTTATTATCCATCAGCCCTGCTAACGCAAGCGTCTTGCCTCCAGCTCCTGCACAATAATCTAAAACTGTCTCATTTCCTTGAACGTCACATAATATGCTAACCAATTGTGAAGCTTCATCTTGGAATTCAAATAGGCCTTGCTGGTATAAGGGATGATTCGTCAAATTAACGCGTTTTTTCAATCGAAGCCCAAGAGGAGAATAGAGTGTTTCAATGCTTTCAATGTTCTCGCTTTCTAGGGATTTTTTGATAAAATCTCGGTTTGTTTTTAGCGGATTAACACGAAGATCGACAGTTGCCTCTTGATTCAAGCTTTCGGCTTCAGATAGTGCCTTTACTCCAAAAATATTTTGAACTTCTGGCCATAAAAACTCTGGAATATTTGCATGTGCCCACTCTGGCCACTTCACAATTTCTGCTTGCAGATTCTTAAAAAAATTTTGCTCTGGCGGCGTTATTTTAGAAGGAGCATAACCGATACCGGAAAACAAACTATCAAGATCTACCTCTTTTTTATCTAAAATTAACTTAAGATATGCCAGTAAATATAAGCGCGCAGAAACTTCATGAGAAAACTTTTCTTGAGCTACATAAAAAAGTTTATAAAAATTTCTTAAAACACCATACACAAGCTCTAAAATAGTCCGCCTATCTTGAGAACCAGCATAGCGTCGTTGTTTAAAATAGTGAGTAATTATGACATCAAAAGGTTTCTCACCAACAGTAATTGCATGCTCCAAAAGATCAAGAGCTGCCGCTACTTGGGCCCCAGGTGTCATCGATAAAATCCTAAAGCAACAACGTACATCTCAGGAGATTCTTTTCGACTCGCTTGAGGTTTCATATGCTTAATGGTCTTAAAATGCTGCTTCATCTCTTTCAAAAGCTCCGGATCAGTTCCTCCTTGGAAAACCTTTGAAATAAATGTTCCACCAGGGGTTAAAATTTCTTTTGCAAATTGAAAAGCCATTTCTGCTAGAGCAATCGTTCTTAGATGATCCGTTCCCGCATGCCCAATCGTAGAAGCCGCCATATCACTCATGACAACTTGGGCCCCATTCTTAACAAGCGTTTTTATTTTTTGGCGTTGCTCCACTTCTAAAAAATCACCTTGAATTAATAAAGCATCAGTTAAAGGTTCAATTTCTAAAAGATCAATCCCGATCACTTTTCCCCCTGTTTGGTGAGGATTAATCTTTTGAACGGCAACCTGCGCCCATCCACCGGGCGCAGCCCCTAAATCAATTAAAGTGATTCCAGACTTCAAAAAGTGAAATTTTTCATCGAGCTGAATTAACTTAAAAGCGGCCCGTGATCTAAATCCTTTGGCCTGGGCTTCTTGCACATACGGATCGTTCAATTGACGATGAAGCCATCGCTGAGAAGACGGTTTCCGTCCTCGAGCTGTTTTTAGCAAGACTGATTTAGCTCTTAATGTAGGTTTAACTGATGTCATCTTCTATGCAACCCGAAATAAAGAGTTAACTGCAGGTAAGGGGATATGAGTAGGACCAAAAGCAAGCTCCGTTAAAATCCCTTCTCGCACACCTCGATCGGTGACACGTATTTTCTCCACAGGCCATAATTTGCATATGGCATCTAAAATTGCCATTCCTCCGAGAATTAAATCTCCCCGATCTGCTCCTATACACTGATGAATCATTCTCTCCTCTGAAGCCATCATTTGAACATATTTTATCGTCGCAAAAATTTCATCTAAACTCATAATTAGACCATCAACACGCTCTCTTTGATAACGTTTTAATCCTAAATGTAAAGCCGCTGTTGTTGTCGCCGTGCCAGAACTCCCTACAAGTTGAACCTGCTGTTGTTCTATGTAATGAGAAATATTATTCTTCTCACTAAATTTTTTTAGA
The DNA here is from genome assembly GCA_017307065.1 of Candidatus Paracaedimonas acanthamoebae. Lineage (NCBI taxonomy): Bacteria > Pseudomonadati > Pseudomonadota > Alphaproteobacteria > Holosporales > Caedimonadaceae > Candidatus Paracaedimonas > Candidatus Paracaedimonas acanthamoebae. Next base: position 116,721 of record JAFKGL010000010.1, on the reverse strand, counting down.
AGACCATGAGTACGCTGTTCAATCAAAGAATATGATTTTGCACTTTCATATGGAAATTCTTCAGCAAGTGTTACAACTCCAAAAGGTAATGATATATAATCTATAAGCTTTAAAGGCCGATCCTTATTAATTTCAATCCATAGAATTTCTGTACTTGCCCCTCCAATATCAAACAAAATAGCATAGGGAATTAAAGGATCTAAAATACTTGCGCATCCCTTAAGAGCTAACAAAGCTTCTTCCTGTTGAGAGACAACTTCAAGATGAATACCTGTTTTCTCTGAAACTTGCTTCACAAAGTCAGGTCCATTTTGAGCCCTTCGACACGCTTCAGTTGCAACAGCTTTTAATTTAAAAGGGGCATGATGACGCAAACGTTTTGCGCATGTTTCCAAAACATCAAAAGCTCTTTTCATTGCGAGTTTGTTTAACTTACCTGTTTTAGCAAGTCCTTCGCCGAGCCGAATATTTCGCGAAAAAACTTCAATGATATCTAAATGTTGAATATCTTTTTTACCAATAATTAATCGACAAGTATTACTACCCAAATCGATTGCTGCTAAAAGATCTTCATTCATAACAAAAAGTATTTCTAAATTTAATATATAAAATTTTATATCTAATTTTAACAAAATTAAACTTAATACTTAAAAATTTTAATTAACGTTAAAATAGGATTTATTTTATCATTTTTGAATTAAAAAACCAATTAAAAATAAGCCATAAATGAAGTTTACATCATTCCAAAATTTTGATGCTTTTTTGCCTGGAAAAGATCTTACTTTTTTATAGTATACTTCGAACTACAATAAGGGCAAATAGCGATGCCTGTTTTTGTGAGGTCTAAGAAAATACGTGGATGCTTAGAACGCGCATCTCCGATGCAATAAACATAAGCTTCAGACGAAAGAACTGTAATTTCTTTAAAAAGATTTTCTGTTGCAACTTTTATCGCTTTTTCTTCCGCTTCATCCCGCATCCTAAGTAGACCTTCCCTTATTTAGAAACCATAGATTTTCTTTTTTAATACGAGAAAGATAATAAATGACCATTAAAGTAGGCACAATACCAAAGGTTGCAAGCCAAAACAAAGTGTTCCACCCTAAATGTTCCACAATCCATCCAGACGGCGAAGAAAACATAATTCTTCCAAGGTGAGTCATTGAGGTTAATAAAGCCAATTGAGTGGCAGCATAAGAAGGTGAACATAATGTCATTTGATAAGCAAACAAGGCAGTAACCCTCATCCCTCCTGTTATATTATCCAAAGCTACAATCAGGTAAAAAATAATGCTATTATGTCCTACCAGACCCAAAAGAATAAATCCTAGAGCGGTTATTCCATGCAAAGCCCCACACCAAAATAAACTCCTCAACATTCCATAGCGCTTTACAATAAGCCCTCCGACAAAACCTCCCAAAATAGTTGCCCATAATCCAAAAATTTTTGAACCATTTGCGATTTCAATATTAGTAAATCCAAGTTCATTAAAATAAATATTTCCCATAGACCCAATCAAATTGTCCCCACATTTATAAAAAAACATGACGAATAAACTCGCAAGCCAAGATGATTGCTTAATAAAATCATGAAAAGGGGCTATAAGGGCCCCATAAAACCAACTCAAAATACTTCCTTGCCACCCTTTTAATCGAGGATGCGTCAAGAGATATTCATGCGCCTTTCGTTCCCGCAATTGGCTTTCAGGATTGTGAATAGGATGGGGTTCACGCGCACACAGCGTAGTCACCAAACCAATGCACTGGAACCCAGTCATCACAAGATAAACTGTATTCCAGCTAAGAAATGAAGCTAAATAAAAGGCGCCTGCGCCAGCTAATAGAATCCCCAACCTATATCCAAAAACGCCCACAGCTTCTCCCGTCCCATATTGAGATCGTTGCAGACGCTCAACCTGATAAGCAAGCATAACAATATCTTGAGTGGCAGAAGAAAACGCTATTAAAAATACAAAAACAACTATTTGTTCTAGATTCTGAGCTGGATCAAGGCGACTCAAACAAAACAAAAAAATAATTAAAAAACTCTGACTTAGAAAAAGCCACGCTCTCCGTCGCCCAAGCCACTGCGTTAACCAAGGCAGGCGTAATCGATCGACCAAAGGAGCCCATAAGAATTTAACCGTATAAGGCAAAACGGCTATACTCATAAGTCCAATTTTCGTGAGGCTAATTTTTTCTTGTGCCATCCAATACCCCAGCGTTGACGCTGTTAAAAGTAAAGGCAGGCCACAAGAAAACCCTAAAAGAGCAATGATTAAAATGCTACGATCATAATAGGATTGTATTAATAATTGCTTTGTTTCTTTAAAGAAATTCTTAACTCCTTATTATCCCCTATCCCTCAAAGTCATAGTACAAAAATTTCTCGGAGAGAAGAAAAGTTTTTCTTTTATGGAACAATCTCTTGCATGCTTAATAATATCTTTCTAAGGCCTTCCTTAAATATCAGTTGTCGCCCCTTAAAGTCCTCTTTATGATGCCTATGATAAATAGAAAGTCACCTACACATCTATTTAAATTCTAAAAAGGATATAAAAAATGAAAAATGCATTTATTGGTTTTGTAATAGGCCTCAGCACCTTATCGTTTTGCTCAACGACTTTCGCAGAAGAGACTCCTCAAACTTTAGAGAAAAATGTAGATCTTGAGAATGTTTCCTCAAATCAAAACACCCAATCTGTAGAAGAAAATCTAACTGAAAATACCGTTAAGAATATCAAAGAAAAGAAAAAATCAGCAAAGAAAGCACGTAAGAAAAAAAATAAAACTGACAAAAAAAGAATGCCGAAGAAAACCAGACGATATAATAAGAAGACATCAGAACAAGAAAAAAATATTTCCATTACAAAAGAAGAAGAAACTCAAATAAAATCTACACCTCAAGAAGAAAAAATAGATATACGCCCTGAGAATACTTCAAACTCTTCCGAAGAGAACGAATAATTTATTAAGATTTCAAGCTAAAGGCCACTCTCAAAGTGGCCTTTTTAAATATAATAAAAAATTAATGCTAATACTAAAGAAAATGTAATTAAAATAATGCTCTCAATGAGAAGAAAAAGAGGGCGCCGAGACGGTGAAATAGTTTCGATAAATTTTTGTTGCTGCTTTAATAGTTCTTTACGAATAGCATACCCAAATATCACAATAACACCCATCAAGATCATCATTGGGAAGAAAGAAAGCTTCAAAGCAATTAACCCGCCCATAAACCAGGCAAAAACTCCAAAGAACATTAAAAAACCACCATACCTCGTTGTCCAAAAGAGCATTGGTTCCATGATAAATTCTTCATCTTTAATGAAAAAATTGAGAACATAGGGCGTAATAAACTTAGTCAAAGAAAAAATATAACCTAATAATGAACTAAAAATTGTTAGCCAAAACAAAACACTAAAAGCTTCAACGTCAACAATCCCGATAAAAGGCACATGGGCGTGCTGAAATGTCCGCAATAACACTGTTAAAGCGCTTGAGAAAAATACACCCCCTAGAATAGGGGCCCAAGCTTGCATATGAAGAAAATTAAATAACTTTAAGAAACCTTGCCGCCCTTCCAAGCGTTCTCCAGGTAGCAAGAAAAAAGGTGCTAATAAAATAAGAACTTTTTGCCCTATCGTTGTCTCAAAAAAGGCATGAGAAGTTCGCTCAAAAAAATTTAAACATATTATTCGCAAGCCATGCAAAAGCTCACCCATGTATCTTAGCCTTTTCGACAATAATCTCTTTGTTCTCCATAGTCCAATCTACATTATTAACGCTACTATTTAAATAATTAATTAAGCGTTTCAAAGTAGCGTATCCCTTCCAAAAAGACACTGTATTCAATCTTTTTAAAAGGAAGCTTATTTTTATAAAATGCGCATCATTTCGCTACTTTTTCCCAGAATTTTCCTAGGTCCTCAACAACCTTTTCTACTGTTAGGGTGGTCATCAAGCTTCCTTGATCCCCCTCTTGTTGGCGTCTTTTAAGAATCTCATAGGATTCTGGTGTACGAACATATCCTGTTTTGTATCCATAAGGAGCATAATGTTGATCAAGGCTGGGCCCAAAAAGTCCAAATGTGGGGATTCCCGTAGCTGCTGCTAAGTGCATTAATCCCGAATCATTCCCTATAAAAAGTTGACATTGTGAAAAAAAGGCACCTATATCCAAAAGTTCCAAATTCCCCGCACAATCAATTAATTTTTCAGCGGGGATTTGAGCAAGAAAATCACTAATTCTTGCCCGCTCTTGTGGTGCAGAGAAAACAGCAATGCGCGCTTTAGGTAAAATTCCATCCACGGCTGTTATCTTGTTTATTAATTGCATAAAATATTCATGAGGCCACTCTTTTCCTATCCAATTTGCTGTTGGAGCCAGAGCAATTACAGGCCGATCATCATGAAAATAAGTCTTAACTCGTTGAAGTCGTTTTTTATCAAAATAAATTCTAGGATAAGGAACAGGTTTTATGTTCACCATAGCCGCTAAATGTTCAACACGATGCCCTAAAGTTGCAACAGAACGCCATATAAATCGTTGTTTTGCTCTTACACAATAAGCAATAACTGACCCTCTAGCATCGACAACAATATCCCATGAATGAGGCACGACTTTTTTCCAAAGTGAAAACCAATGCCCCAAAAATGGCTTCTTTTTAAAAATAATAACCTTTTGTAATCCCGGCCATTCTTTAAAAAGGGGAGCAGGAATTGCACCGCAAGCAATAGTAAGCTCAATTTGAGCACTAGATTTCCCTAAGGCATCTAAAATACCTGTTGATAAGATTGCATCGCCTAATCGATTTGAGGTAATAAACAATATTTTCATACTTGTTTTATAATGCTTTGAGATTTTTCTGTACAGGCAAAAGATAATCATCTTTAAGCAAGATTGACAGCCTTTCTATTTAACGTTAAAAAAGAAAAGTAAGGGGAAATTTATGCAAAAACTTATATCGATCGTTATCCTGTCAGCTAGTTTTTTTATTCAAGAAAAGGGATATAGCTACAAAGCACAACTTACGTGTCAAAATCTGAGTGACAATATGGCTCAGCTCTTAGTAGATTTTCCCGATGGCCGTATCCGAAGTTTTTGTGGTGCTGCTGAAACTTCATGTGAACGTTCTAAACAGCTTAAAGAGTTGGAAAAAATTATACAGAAAGCAACTCCAACAAACAAAGAAGCTCTTTCTGCCCTTTTCGAAGCTCTTTCTCCTAATATTACCAGCCAATTAGCCTTAGATCTAGGCGTATGTGAATTGGCCTTAGTTAGCCTCTTTCCTGATCAATATAAGCAAAAGTTCTTAGCTCATTAGATTATACGAAGAATGATAAGTCTAAATTGCTAAAGGTTATTTTCATGAAAGATCTGATAGAAAAAATTTTACTTTCCAAACTTTTCTCCCAATCGACTTTCTGATGAGAATCGACTATATCTTAAGATGAAAAAATAGATGGATATAGCAACATGCGTCTTTTATTAAAAGTATTAATATTATCCTTTTTTGTTTCATATAAAGGTGTTACAGCGCCTCGTGTTCTTGTGACACTCCCCCCTCTTTATTCACTGGTGGCGGGTATTATGAAGGGAATTGGCACCCCCACTCTTCTCTTAGATGGGCTTATCTCTCCTCATCACTATGCATTAAGACCCTCTGATCGACGAAAAATCGAGAACACTGATCTTCTTATATGGATCGGCCCGAATTATGAATTCTTCTTAGAAAAATCTTTAAAACAAAGTTCCACCCAAACGATTCAAATAAATGAACTTCCGGATCTTATTCAATTACCTATCCGTTCGATGGAATGTTCAACATGCTCTCATTCTCATGGAATTGAAGATAATGCCATAGATCCTCATCTATGGTTGACACCTGTCAATGCGCAAAAAATTACCAAAGTTATTGCAGAGGAATTATCCCGCCTTGACCCCAAAAATTCTTCAACTTATAAACAAAATGCGGTTTTTTTGATCTCAAAACTCGCTCAACTCCATCAAACCTTAACTCAACAATTAATCCCTGTAAAAAATCTCCCTTTTTTAGTATATCATGATGGTTATCAATATTTTGAAAAAGCTTATAATCTTGCAGGCCTAGGAGCTTTAACTCTAGATCCAGAAATACCAATTAGCCTACAAAGACTTAAAATTCTAGAAGCACAGATAAAACTTAAAAATGTGAGGTGCATTTTTGGAGAAACACAATTTTATCCTCCTCTTATTAAAACATTAGCTGATGCAACAAAGATTAACACAGGAAAATTAGATCCTTTCGGAACAAGTTTCCCTCTAGATGAAATGCTTTATTTTAAGATGATGCATCAACTTGCAGATACTTTTATCACTTGCCTTAAAGAGGCTGAATAAACATGAAAATTGCTTTTGTTTCTAGTTCTCACTCGGAAGCTCAAAAAGCACTGATAACACTGAAAGAACGCTATGCTTCTGTCTCTGTAGAACAAGCTGATATTATTGTTGCACTTGGAGGAGATGGCTTTATGCTCCATGTTCTTCAATCTACAATTAATCGAAGTGTATCTGTTTTTGGTATGAATTTTGGAAGCGTTGGATTTTTAATGAATAATTTCAATCTCGAAAACCTCCAAACCCGACTCGACAAAGCAAAAGCTATTCAGCTTCATCCCCTTCATACGCGTATTATCACAACTCAAAATATTAATTATGAAGCGCGTGCTATTAATGAAGTCTCTCTTTTAAGGCAGACTTATCAAGCAGCTAAATTACGCATTTTTATTGATGACATTGAACGACTGAATGAAATGATCTGTGATGGTGTTTTGGTCGCTACTCCTGCCGGCAGCACAGCTTATAATCTTTCAGCTCATGGTCCAATTATTCCCTTAAGTGCTAAACTTTTAGCTCTTACACCTATTAGCCCTTTCAGACCTCGGCGGTGGCGCGGCGCCTTACTTCCCCATGCAACGAAAGTGCGATTCGAAGTTTTAGAACCTCAAAAGCGTCCTGTCAGTGCAGCAGCAGATTCAACAGAAATCCGCGATGTACAATCAGTTGAGATCTCTGAAGATTCCTCAAAAAAATTTACACTTCTGTTTGATGAAAATCACGGGTTTGAAGAACGCGTTATTCAAGAGCAGTTCCAAGTCTAAGAATTAAAAAGTATACTCATGAATCAATTCCTCTAAATTTTGAGCGTCATTAGGAACCCAAGGAATATCTTCTTCTATGGGAAATATGATCCATCCCTTCTGCAGGCCGATAAGCTTCATCTGCTCAAAAAAACAATTTTTCGTGCTCAATCCCAATACGCCACTGGCTTTCAGGTTTATTTCCTTGAATAAAACAATCAATTAACGTTGTTCATCGCTATTTCTTGGAAATTTACAGAAAAATAACATTTTCTTTATCTATAATGTTACAAACTCTTTTCTTTTTCATTTCGCTTGCTGTTTTAAGAAAATTGAGGTAGGTTCTGGATCAGAAATGTTAACTATAGGTTGAAAAATGGCTGTTCCCAAGAGAAAAGTTTCTAAATCTCGACGCGATATGCGTCGCTCTCACCACGCGCTTCCTCAAATTCGTTCTGGTGAATGTACAAATTGTGGTGAACGAAAACTATCCCATCATATGTGTTCTAAATGTGGCCACTACCGTGGTCGGATGATCCTTGACATTAAAGTCTAAGCCGTCTTTCTACGCTTAGATTTTCTTAATGATCGATGAAAGGGGCTTAGCTTGAGCATTCGTATTGCCATTGATGCAATGGGCGGTGATCAAGCTCCTCATGTTGTCATTGAGGGGCTTACGCGAATTGTCCAAGATTTTACAGATGTTACTTTCCAAATCTATGGAAGTGAAGCAGGGGTTCTGCCTCTCTTAAAAAGCCAACCTCAGTTGCAATCTATTTCGACTTTTATTCCAACGACTGAAGTTATCACAGCAGATACGAAACCCAGCGCAGCAGTCAGAGGCTTTAAAAACTCAAGTATGCGACAAGCAATTATGGCCGTTCGTGAAGGACGCGCTGATGGCGTGATTTCAGCTGGCAATACTGGCGCCTATATGGCACTCGCTAAAATTATTTTAGGAACTCTTGAGGGAATTGATCGTCCCGCTATAACGGGCCTAGTTCCTTCAATTTCTGGCCCAAAAGTCATGCTGGATTTGGGAGCAAATGTAGATGTTAATCCCCAAAACATTATTGAATTCTCTTTAATGGGAACAGCTTTTGCAAAAATTGTTTTGAATTTGCAAAATCCTTCCGTAGGCCTCCTTAATATTGGCTCAGAAGAGCTCAAAGGGAACGCTGTGTTGCAAGTTGCTCAACAAATGTTACGATCCACAAAGTGCCTTGAGAATTATTATGGCTTCATTGAAGGCGATGACATCTCAAAAGGCACTGTTGATGTTATCGTTGCAGATGGTTTTATGGGAAATATTTCTCTCAAAACTATGGAAGGCACTGCTCGATTGATGTCTCATTTTTTACGTCAAGGATTGAAGCAATCTCTCCTCTCCAAAATTGGAGCCTTACTCTCAAAATCAGCCTTGCAATATGTAAAAAATAAGCTTGATCCGAGTAAATATAATGGCGCTCCTTTTTTAGGTCTTAAAGGAATTGCGGTTAAAAGTCATGGAGGAACAGATGCTTCTGGTTTCTATAATGCTGTCACCGTTACGGCAGACATGATTCGAAAAAATATTAATCAAAATATTAGCGCTATGATTCTTGAATTTTCTCAAAAATTAAAAGAGGATGAGACAACCTCCCTCTTGGATTCTGAAGGAGCTGATTTAAAATGATTCATCCTACACAGTGGCGATCAGTCATCACTGGGGTTGGAGGCTACCTTCCTCAGCGTGTTGTCACAAATTATGATCTATCTGAAGTCGTTGATACATCCCATGAATGGATTGTTGAACGCACGGGGATTCATCAACGTCACTTTGCTGCAGAAAATGAATTTACTTCTCATCTTTGTGCTAAAGCCGCTGAATGTGCCCTTAAAAATGCCGGAAAAGATATTAATGAGATTGATCTCATTATTGTCGCAACGGCTTCTCCTGATTTAACTTTTCCTTCCACAGCAGCTTTAACGCAAAAGCTTCTAAAAAATACAAATGCCTTAGCTTTTGATGTCGCAGGGGTCTGTGCAGGCTTTCTGCTTGCTCTGCAAGTTGCCGATAATTTTTTACGCTTAAGACAAGCTAAAACTGCTCTTGTGATTGGAGGAGAAACGTTCAGCAGACTCATTGATATGGAAGATCGACGCACCAATGTCTTATTTGGGGATGGAGCGGGTGCAATCGTTCTTGAAAGTATGCCTCCCGAAAAAGCAGGGGAACGAGGCGTCCTTGGTGTCCATCTTCAAACAGACGGTCAATTTAGTGATATTCTTTATACTGATGGGGGGGCTTCTTCTTCAGGGAAAACAGGTAAAATTAGGATGTCCGGTCAAGAAGTTTATAAACATGCCGTCACAAAATTAACAGATTCCGCTATTAAAATCTTAACCGAATATAACATTACCGTTAATGAAATTGATTGGTTTATACCTCATCAAGCAAATGCTCGGATTATTGAATCTGTTGCTCAACGCCTCAATTTACCTCTTGAAAAAGTGATTGTAACCGTCGATCGACATGCAAATACATCTGCCGCTTCTATTCCTTTAGCCCTTTGGACGGCAACTCAAGAGGGACGCGTCAAACCAGGGGATCTCATTCTTCATGAAGGAATTGGGGGAGGTCTTATTTGGGGATCAGCTTTAGTTAGATATTAATCCCCATTTTAAGTTTATCCTCGTAGTAATGAAGGATAACTAAAGCCTAGAATATGAATAAGGTTTACCGAAAAATGCAAAAGTATCGAAGACTCTAATCGTTGACTCCGCATGAAGACATACCCATACCCTATACCTGCCAGTGTCGAGAGTATAATATAGGGGACCCCACCTCTATAATGAGAAATCCCAAAAATGAAGGCCGCAATACTTAAAGCAATCCAATTCTTGTTCTTATAAGAAGCAAAAAATTTTGTAAGTTCCTTTTGAATAAAACCTCGGTAAAAAATTTCTTCCATCGCGCAAACTAACAATAGATTTGTCGGGAGCCACCAAATCAAAATAGAGGGGATTTTGAGATCAATTTTGATGGAATGCATTGCAAAAGCAGTTCCCAAGAGAAGAGCACAAACATATAGGAGAGGAAAAGGCAGGCTACGTAAAGATTTTTTCCACTCTGTAATGGATTTATTAAGCGCACAATAGAAGAGTAATAAGAGAGAACCCACCATAATTTTATCAACACTCACATAGGCAGAATAAAAATTAGAATCTGGACTTAATTTAACTTGATCGATAATTTTAAAATTATGAAATCCTGGCAGAGCGTGCAGATAGATAGAAAAGATAAGCATCGTCAACAAGATGCCCAGCATCTTTTTTGAAATAAAAGAGACTTTCTGATAAGCTAAAAGACCCAAAAAAATCAATAATAAATAACTAAAACCAAGGACTTCCGCATAATGATATCTATAAGCTAAGCTACAACTTAAGACATAACCTAGATAAGATACCCAACGCGGCGCAACCCAACATGAAGCAATCGTCATAGTGATCGTAAAAAAGAACCAAAGCTGAGCATCTCTCAGCAGAAAAGTGGATAATATAAATTCCATTCTAACTTCCCCTACATGAAAAATTAATTTTTTTATGCTGCCATACAAGATGTATAAGAGCAATATCAACATAATAATCTTTAGTATTCAGAAAAAATATTTTTTATTAAATAAAACAAAAATTGAATTAACTATTTATTAGAATTTTTTATCCTAAAATAAATTTATAAAAATCACATGATAATAAAAATGCTAAAGGCAATGTAATAAATGTCAGATCTTATGTTACCAAAGAATTTTTCTGTTTTTAATATTTTAGATCGTCTTTTGCTAGATAAAAATCACCCCCCTTTAAATACTTCTCCTAGTAACAAAGATATTGCTACCTCTTTTCAAGCTAAACACCTTCCTCATAATTCTTTTCCATCTCTTAAAGGCACTATACTTATAGTTGGAGAAACAAGAAGAGAGCGTGATTTAATTGTGACTGGACTTACCCAAATGGGTCACAAATCATTAACAGCTACCACCTTAAAAGAAGCTCTTAATATTTTATCTAGTCAGAAGATTGATATAATTATCAATAACTTTCAAGATTCTTTTCACCTTCTTGAACTTGTAAAAAAAGTAAAATCCCAAGGCGTTTTTTCTCATATTCCCCTCTTAATTTCTTCTACAATTCAAGAGAAAATCTCTCAAAGCCTTAAGCTTGGCGCTGAAGATTTTTTTCAACCGACTTTAGATCCTTCTCTTCTACGCTTAAGAATTCATCTATGGCTTGAAAATAAAATCTACCAAAGCGCGCAGATTGAAAATCTCCTTAAAATCCGGTCGAGGCTTTCTCTCTTAAAAGAAGCCGTTGAATGTGTTGATGATGGATTTGCTATTTTTGACGCTCAAGACCAATTAACGTTATGCAATCAAAGTTTTCGAAATATTTATAACCTTCAAGAAGATGAAATTAAACAAGGGCTTAATTACCAAAAATTATTGGAAATTAATTATAAACGAGGCCTCTATCTTACTAAGGGACGCCGATCTTTAAATCAACACACCGAGTTGGACCATAAGTATCTTACTTGGCTTTCTAAGAGACTCAAAATTCATAGGATGCCAGAGAATCCTTATATCGATAAGCTTTCGAATGGACTTTACATTGAAATTACAGAAAAAAAATTACCTGAAGGTGGGACAATTGCCATTTGCAAAAATGTGACCGAACAACTTCAATATGAAAATGAAATACAATACCTCGCCACTCATGATATTCTCACAGGACTTGCCAATCGAGTTCTTTTCAAAAAAGCCCTTGAAACTATTTGTGTTAAAACTCAAAAAAAACCTTCAAAAGTCGCTGTTATCTATATCGATCTCGATGGATTTAAAAACATTAATGATACATTTGGCCATGTCTATGGCGACCATTTGTTAACAGTCATGAGTGAACGACTTCAAAAGTGCCTTCGAAAATCCGAGCTTATTGCGCGCCTAGGAGGTGACGAATTTAGCATTCTTGTGAAAACAATAAAAAACCGCTCAGCTTTAGAAAATTTAATCCACCGTATTCAAAAAAGCATGTGTACCCCGATTCATCACAACGGAAAAACAATGGAAATTGCGGCCAGCATGGGGATTTTCTATGACCACCCTCAGGGATTAACACCGACCTCTTTACTGCTTGCAGCTGATAAAGCTATGTACGAAGCCAAACGTGCAGGAAGAAATAACTATCGATTTGCTTAATAACTTTTTAACAAAAATATAGACTTTTAAGTCTTTAATTTCTAAAAGGAAATTCAAATTCTTAAAAAAACTCAGAAGAGAAATTCCGTTACCTTCTATCTCTTATTTTTTGAGAATTTTCTCGAGCTGTTCCGCCACAATTTCTTTAACGAGCTTTGAAAGATTCTGGTCTATCCATGTTCGTAAGAGGGGTTGTAAAGATTCCCGAACCATATCTTCCATCGTGGAATTGAGAATTTCTTTTTGTACACCAGTTTGCCTGATGAAGTGAGAAAGATTTTCTACCGCTTGTGAAACTTCTTGGGCAATTTCTGAAGAAATAAGAGATTCCGATTTTTCGATAGCATGGGAATCTGCTGGAAAAGCTTGCTCCATTGCGTCTGACAACTGCTGTTCGACAGTTTGAGCCTGCTCAAGTTCTTTCTCTAAAGGGCCTTTATAGACATCTTCTGGAAGCATATTCGTTAATTCAAGAATATCTTCATCTGTATTTTCTTTCGATTCCTTCTTAACCGTTTTATTTTCTAAAGCTGGTTCAAAAGAAAATTTAGGGCTCTTATTTTTTGTATTTTCTTCGACATCATCTGCAATAATTTGACGAATTGAAGAAAGGATTTCTTCCATATCCTTATCAATCTGTGCCTGCGGCATCTCTAATTTCCTCTCGGCTTGGAACATCACCCCATCCAATATAGTGGCCACTTACCTCTTCTGCATATCCATTAACATTATGTTTTTGGACAGGAAGTTTAAGCAAAGCTGCAGACAAATTCCCCATCGCTCCTAAAATCTGATACCCAGAAGATAAGAAATCACTCGTTGCTCGTACAAAACCAATGCGCGCATTGACGACATCTTTCTGCGCGTATAGTACATCTAAAAACGTTCTTTCACCGACTAAAGATTCTTGACGTGTTCCTTCAATACGTGTCTCACCCGCTTTAATTTGAGTTTCAAGCCTTTTGATTCTTCCCTTCGAAGCGTACCTCGTTTCCCACACTTGGATTGCATTTTCTATCACTTGTCTGCGGACAGTTCTCACACCAATCGCTTTTTGGGCAGCCGTTTGATGGGAAGCCCGTATAGAAGCCCACTCTGATCCGCCTTGATAAATAGGAATTTTTACTTCAACTCTTGCTGCGATTTCATGAGTCCGTGTTCTTCTGCGAGAATTTAATTGACGACCAGCGTCTCCAACCACATCAACTTTTGGCATTAAATCGGCCGTCGCAATATCAATCCCAGCTTCAGCAGACTTTGCATCAAAAACAGCTTGTTGAAGAGTTGGGTTTCCATCCGTCGAAAGTTTTTTCAACTCTTCTAAAGATGATGGAAGCGTTACTCTTTCAGCAATGTCAGAAGGTAAAACTAATTCTTTAGGCGGTTGATGGCCAATCACTTTTATGTAAGTAGCTGTCGCGTTTTGAACTTCTGCTTCCGCCGAAATGAAGTCAGCTAAGGCCCCTGAATAGCTAAATTCTGCTTCTGCTATTTCTGTAAGACCAATCTCACCAACATCAGCTCTTGCTTTAGCTTGCTCTAAACTAAATTCAAAAAAACGAACGCTTGTTCTGTTAATTTCAAGCTCTTGACGACGAGCCCAAAGATCTAAGTAGGCCTGAATCGCTTTTAATAAAATACTCTGCTCTATTGCTGTAAAAGAAGCATTACCTGCTAAAATCAGATTTTCGGCATAGGTTGTATTGGCTAAGGTTTTTCCTCCTTCAAATACATTTTGTCGCACTTCAAGGCCGGCTGTCTTAGGATGAGATGAAGACGTGATCTTCTCTATTTGATTGGTTCCCTTGTTATAAGCTGCCATTGCTGTCCCATTAATACTTGGACGCCATCCAGCATAAGCTTTTGGTAATTCTTCAGCGAGGGCATTTTGCTCTTTAACCTTCGCCTTAAGCTCTGGATTTGAGGTATAAGCTTGTATTAAAGCCTGCATAAATGGATGTTCGGTCGTCATGCTATCGGCTTTAAGCTTCGGATACGTTTTTACTTTAGAAAGTTTTGCCGTCCCCATTTTAGAAGGGATTGATTTTGGTTTAACCACTGGCGCTTCTGTAGAAGATGTTTTAGCTTCGACAAAATCAATCATCATAAGGCTACAACCAAGACTTAAAGCAAAAAATGTATTTTTCATTCTCCAACCATCACTTTCATTAATAACGAGGAATTGAAGGGTCTATGAGCTGAGACCAGAGGTCAATTCCTCCTCTGAGACTTACGACCTTATCAAATCCCTGCTCTTTTAGTAAATAGCAAGCTTTCAAACTTCGAGCTCCATGATGACAAAGTGTAATAACAAGTTTGTCTTGTGGTATATTTACAACACTTCGAGGAAGCACTGATAAAGGAATATGAAGAGCTCCAGGAAAAGCAGCTTTCTCAATTTCATCTGTATTTCGCACATCGATAATACAGTAATCTTCTCGAGTTCCGAGAAATTGATGTAATTCTTGGACTGTAATTTCAAGCGATTCCATTAAAATTCAAATCCTTTTGTAAGATGAAATTCTTTTAAAATAGGTATTTTTGTTTCAAAAAGGACATTTGTAAACAATGAACCTTCTCTTTTTTCAATAACGACGCCCTGACAAGGCTCTTGTTTTCCTTTAGATAGAATTGTCACAATTCGCCCTCCTTCCGCAAGTTGCGCGAAAATCTCACCCGGAATTTCTTCAACACTCCCTTCAATGAAAATAACATCATAAGGAGCCTGTTCGAGACATCCTTCTCTTAAGGGTCGCAAATAACTTTGAGCATTGAAAATTTCATTATTTTCAAAAGCTTCATTCATTTGATTAACATAAATTGAGCTAGATTCAATAGCGATGACTTTTTCGGCAAGATAACTCAAAACGATCGCTGCATACCCCGTAGAACATGCGAGGGCAAGTACCTTTTCGTGAGGAAAAATGTGCGCTGCTTGGATAAGTGTCGCAAGCATCACAGGCGCCAACATAAGTCGGTTCTCAGCCACCGCAATATAGGTGTCTCCATAGCATACGCTTCGTTGCTCTTGAGGAACAAAAATTTCCCTTTGAAGGATCTTAAAACTCTGCAGAATTTTAGGATGTGTGACATATTGTGGCACCATCTGCCGCTGAATCATGGTCTGTCGCATTTCTTCAAAAATTGTTGTCATTTCCTGTCATTCTCTTTTTTAATTATATGCCTCTTAATATATCAATGTTCAGAAATCATTCACGTTTCGTGAGGTTTACTATTGTTTTCCGCTAGAGGCATCAGAGGAAAAAAATCATCTGCACTTAACCCTAAGGCTTGTTTTTTCTTTGTCATTTCTTCCATACGCAAAAGCGTTAAATCAACTTGAGTTCCCTGAGGAAAGTTGGAATCATATGAATGAACACACATCTTGTTATGGCAATGATCTATCTCATGCTGAAGGAGACGAGCTAAAAAACCTCTCGCTGTCCCTTCAATCTCATCCCCATTTATATCTTTGCCTTTATAGTTAATTTCTTTATATCTCCAAATTTTCCCATAATACTTCTTACCAGAGAAGCATCCTTCCCAATCGAGCGTCTTTCCTGATTTCTCGACAGGCTCATAGGAGGGGTTTATAAGAACTGTTAAAGGAACAAGATGAACCACATCTTCTCGCCATTTTAAAGCATTCTCGGGGACCTGATAAACTGTAACAGGCTTAGAAACTCCAACTTGGGGGGCCGCAAGTCCTGCCGCGCCCAATTCAATGACTTTCCTTTAAGAGCATCAATAAATTCAAGATCTGCTTGAGTCAGCGGAAATGTAACTTCAGACATAGGCGTCGTTAATACCATCCCCTTTTCAAGGTCATCAATATCCACAATTTCTAAACAAGTAACTTTGTTTTTATCTTCCATTATTGTTTTCCCTCTCAACATTTTTTGCTGGCAATCGCTTATAAATTCAGCCTTAAATACAAAGGAATACTCTAAAATGACCCTATGTTATTTGCTCTCTTTATTTATATCTCCTTTTCATAACTTATCTTTTAACAGATATTATGAGAGGAGAAATTAAAAATCTCGCCAAGTAACTTTAGCCTTTGAAAACAAAAGACTCCTAGTCTGCCTCATTCTTTTGCCTTTCCTCAAAAAAAATATTAATATTCAATTTCATACTTTAAATAAGGGACATTTTTTGACTCCTTCCATTCATTTATTATTCAAAAAAGCTCTCTATCGCGCTAAACATCGCGGCGGCAAGGAAGCTGACTTTCTCTTAGGAGGATTTGTTGAAGAGCATGGCTCATCTTTAGATGAAAAAGAGCTCACTGAGCTAAATCTCATTCTAGAACAAGATGATAATGCCATTTTTTCATGGCTATCTCTGGATCAAACGCCCCCTGTCGAGCTTAAAACAATGATTTTTGAAAAATTGAGAAACTACGTAAAAACGGCAGCTTAATTAATCTCATTTGGCAAGTTCGCTCTTTTTCATTGCTATACTTATGTAGTAACAATTTTCAACAAAAATTGCAAGGAAAAAAGCTAGCTAATGAGATTTTTAAACTTAAAAAATTACTTAAGTACAAATGAAAAAAGAGGATAAAGGATCCCTTATCCCCCTTAAAAATGCTCTCTAAATACTGTCACTTTTTGGTTCTTCAACGATGTCATCATGGGGAACCATTCCCAAAGCATGCAAATAAAGGGTCAAAATTTCTTCTTGCTCAGAACGCTCGTCATGGTCCATTTTTCGAATTTTCAATACTTGACGCATGATCTTTGTATCGAAGCCATTTGATTTTGCCTCAGCAAAAACTTCGCGAATATCATTTGCAAGATTTGCTTTGTCTTCTTCTAAACGCTCAACTCTTTCTATGAATTGTTTTAAATGAGCGCCTGAAACGCCGCCAAATGTGGTCATCTTTATCTCCTTAGGAATGAAACTGGAACAAAAATAACGCCCCTCGAAAAAGGATGCAAGCGCTTTCTCATCGTCTTAAATGAGCAACTATTTCAACATGGGGTGACCATAGAAATTGGTCAACAGGGGTTAGTTTTTCCAAACGAAACCCTCCTTTTTGCAAAAAAGAGACATCCCGCGCAAAAGTATCTGGATTACAAGATATCATCACGACATGAGAAACCTTGCTCAAAGCAAGCATTTTGGCTTGAGCAGCAGCTCCTTGACGCGGTGGATTCAAAACAACACTTTGATAAGAATCAAGATGTTCTGGCGTCAAAGGATCTGAAAATAAATTTCGCGCATATGTTTGGATGGGAAGTTGTTGGGTTTTAACCGCTTGAGTAAGAGCCTTTAAGGCTTTCCCATCCATTTCATACGCATCTACTTTTCGTGTCTCTGACAAAGGTAATGTAAATGTTCCTCGACCACAAAAAAGATCTGCCACTTTTCCTGACTCATCAGGAAGACCTTCTAACACAAGGGATGTCAAAAGCTGATCGGCTTCCGTACTTGTTTGCAAAAAACCATCTGCAGAGACTTCAACCATAGAGAAACCAAACTGAATTTGAGGAGTCTTAAGGGCTATAATAGGCCACCCTTCTTGGTCATTTTCAAAAGAAATTCGAGCCAAACTATGTTCATATGCAAAAGTTTTTAAAGCTTCTATGCTCAATAGATCAAGAGGTTCATTTCCTTTTACTTTCAATAAAAAATCTATCCCTGTTTTCGTGAAAGTTAAGAAAATATCTGCTTTTTCTTTCGGCTTGAGAATATTTCCTAAAAGTCGTTTCAGAGGCACGACAAGATCATTAATTTCAGGCCGCAATAGAAGACAATTAGCAATATCTACCAAATGATGAGAGCCCACCTGATAGTACCCGATCAAGGTCTCAGAGGCTGTTTTCAATGCATGAAAAATAGCTCGTCTTCGTAAATGAGGCTCTAAAATTACGAGAGGGTCCATAGAACTTCTTAGAACGCCATGACGTTCCATGGCTTGAGAGAGACGTTTCATTTTATAATCAGCGTAGGCAGAAGAGGACATATGCTGCAAAACACAGCCTCCACAAGTTTCATAGTAAGGGCAAGGAGGAGCTATTCTCTCAGAACTAACTTCTTCGATTTTTTTAACGCACCAACGATCCTGTACTTTTTCAATCTCTACCTTTTCGCCAGGCAAACTATAAGGAACGATTAGAGTTTCTCTATTTTCACTTTGCGCAATACCGTAGCCACGATCATCGAGCTTTAATATCGTTGTTTTTAAGGTTTTCATTTTTTAAAATTCACCATATTGCTACAATAATAGCAATAAAATACAAAAAGTTAGCACACAGCAGTTGCACAAATATCACACCCCCCCAATTCCCACAAATTGTCCTTGATTTTCAATTATTTTTCGGAGAATATGCATGCTGCATGACAAAGTGTTATGTTACATTTAACGGAGTGAAAAACATGAACAAGATTCTTTTAGCTGCTCTCTTGGCTTTCTCAACAGCTGCTATCGCTGCTGAAGCTGAAGTTGCTGCACCAGCTGCTGAAGCTGAAGTTGCTGCACCAGTTGCTGAAGCTGAAGTTGCTGCACCAGCTGCTGAAGAAGCTGCAAAGTAAGCTTTTAGCTTTCCTTAAAAAGCCACTGCCTCTTTAGTCAGTGGCTTTTTTAATGTCTTCTCTTGAATTAACTCTCTACTTCTTGTCTTTATTAAGAAAATTTTTAATTTCTAAAACTTTCCCATAAAAAATGGAAAGACCCCTAAAATAAAAGTCTTTCCATTCTTCATAACTTAAGATCTGCTTTTAAGAATCTAAGAAACTTCTTAGTTTTCTTGAGCGACTTGGATGCTTTAACTTCCGAAGCGCTTTTGCTTCGATTTGTCGAATACGTTCACGCGTCACCGAAAACTGTTGTCCGACTTCCTCAAGCGTATGATCTGTGTTCATCCCTATCCCAAAACGCATTCTTAAAACACGTTCTTCACGCGGGGTTAACGTCGATAAAACACGGGTCGTTGTCTCTCTCAAGTTTGCATTTACAGCCGCATCCATAGGAAGAATCGCGTTCTTATCTTCAATGAAATCACCTAAGCTTCCGTCTTCCTCATCTCCAATTGGAGTTTCAAGGCTGATAGGTTCTTTTGCGATCTTCATAACTTTGCGCACCTTATCAACTGGCATCAACAGTTTTTCTGCGAGCTCTTCTGGTGTTGGTTCTCGACCAATTTCATGCAACATCTGACGCGATGTCCGTACAAGTTTATTAATGGTCTCAATCATATGAACAGGGATACGAATTGTTCGAGCCTGATCCGCAATTGAACGTGTGATGGCCTGACGAATCCACCATGTCGCATAAGTTGAGAATTTATACCCGCGTCGATATTCAAATTTATCAACGGCTTTCATGAGGCCAATATTTCCTTCCTGAATTAAATCCAAGAATTGAAGTCCCCGGTTGGTATATTTTTTTGCAATCGAAATAACAAGACGCAAGTTCGCCTCAATCATCTCTTTCTTCGCGCGTCGAGCTTGACGATCTCCCTTTTGCACATCGGCTACAATTCGACGAAATTCAGCAATATTAAGACCGGACTCAACAGAAATTTCAGCGACACTGTCACGAATATGCTGCACTTCCTGACCATATTTTGTAATGAATTTATCGCCTGATTTCCCAAATTCTTTTATCGAAGGCAACCAATCAGGATCAAGTTCATGACCAAAATAAACACCGAGAAATTTCTCTCTTTGGATTCCTGATTCTGTGGCATAACGCAAAATCTTTCCTTCAAGCCCCATTAACTTTCGATTTAATGTGTAAAGTTGATCAACAAGCTGATCAATTCGAAGAGGATTGAATCGAATTTCACTCACGAGCTCAACAAGCGTCTTTTTTAAGTCTTTAAAAAACTTTTCATTCTTCGAACTTTGACTTTTTTTCTCTTTTGCAAGTTTTAAACGCTCAATTTGTAAGGCATATAAAGACTCATAGATTTCGGCAATTTTATCAAATTTTTCTAAGATTTGAGGTTTAAGAGCTTCTTCTTGAGCTGAAAAAAGATTTTGTTCACTCTCGTTTTCAGGGCTCTCTTCAGTATCTTCATTCTTTTCATTCTCACCGTCTTCGTTGCCTTCTTCCTCATCAACGAGTTCTTCTTCTAATTCTTCTCCTTCAGGATTCTCATTTTCACTTGTATCTTCAATATCAATAATTTCGCGTAATGAAATTTGATTTTCAACTAAGGCATCTCGCCAAGAGATGATTGCTCGAATTGTAAGAGGACTTTCACAAATAGCATCGATCATCATCAAACGACCGTCTTCTATCCGTTTAGCAATTTCTATCTCGCCTTCTCTAGATAAAAGCTCAACTCTTCCCATTTCGCGTAAATACATGCGAACGGGGTCATCTGTTCTTCCGCCTTCGGCGAGTTCAGTAGTCCCTTCCTCATCAGACTCTTCTTCTGTCTCACTCTCAGGATTTTCAGCTTCTTCCTCATCAACTTCATCAGCTTCAATGACATTAATGCCAAGCTCAGCAATTGCAGCCATAGCATCTTCAATTTGTTCCGAAGAAAACTCATCTTGAGGCAACGCATTATTCAACTGATCATATGTGATGTAGCCTTTTTCTTTTCCTTTGGCGATGAGCTTCTTAAGGGTAGCCTTCAAATCTACTTTTTTAAGCTCAACAGCAGCCTCTTCTTGGGTTTCATCACGAAGTTCGGCGGTTGTTCTCACAATTTTTATCCTTTCCTAATTTAATCATAAAATCTAATTTAACTTCTTATTTTTAGGTTTATTGATGCAAGTTTTGCACTTCAATCCATGCGTCATAACTCATATCTTCACCAAACCTACGTTTCGCTTCAAGAAGTGCCTGAGTTAGTTTTTTCTGACCTTGAATACGAGACCATATTTCTTTCCACCCTTCCCTTGCCTCATCAATGTCACTCTCTTCTTTTACAAAGGGGGCTAATGACTTTACTTGAGAAGATAAAACCTCTTGTACAATCTCTCGGAACCCCTCATTATACAAATGGTGATGCAAAATACCAGCGTCAAGTCCTGTCAAATCATTTATTTTTGTAAGCATTGCTTCTCGAAGTTTCCCCCATCCAGGATTAGAAAGTTCAAGTTCAACAAAATCTTCTGCATATTCCAAAATAAGACTTGGGTGATTCAAAAGTACGGCAATTAATATTTTTTGTGACAAAACACTTGAATTTAAAAATGATTGGGCTCCAGTTGAAGCGGACAAAGAAGCTTTCTTAAAAGATGAACTAGCTCCCTTACTTTTACCAGAATTCACATAAAACAATTCTTTTAATCGAGATCTATATTCTTGACGATATTGCTCACGCAAGGTTGGGTCTTGAAGACTATTGGCGTAAGCCATCACCGCCTTTTCAAATACCGCTTTCTGTTCAGGGGTTTTTAGGGGTTTTTGTTGTACTTCAAATTGCCATAATAACTCTGAAAGAGGTAAGGTGCGCTCTAAAACACGTTCAAAGCTTTTAACATCGCCGGAACGTATCAAACTATCGGGATCTTCTCCTTGAGGTAGAAGCGAAAAACGCAATGAAAGGCCAGGCTTTAATAAAGGAATCGCCCGTTCTGCTGCGCGTATAGCAGCTTTTTGTCCCGCATTATCCCCATCAAAGCAGAGGATCGGCTCTGAACGAAATCGCCAGAGTAAAAGGATTTGCTCCTCAGTTAAAGCCGTCCCTAGAGGAGCAACAGCTCCCTTAAAACCAGCTTGATGAAGGGAAATAACATCAAGATAACCTTCAGCAACTAACAAAAATTGATCTTTTTTAAGATCGCGCTGCACAAAATTATACGCATATAAGATCTGACTTTTATGAAAGATACTTGTTTCCGGAGAATTTAAATACTTAGGTTCACCTGCCTCTAAAATCCTCCCCCCAAAAGCAATCACACGTCCTTTTCGATCAAAAATAGGAAACATCACTCGATCGCGAAAACGATCATATGTCCTCTTATCTTCTTCTCGCTGAATAATAAGACCTGCTCGATGTATAATATCTTCGGAGAAACCTTCCTTCATTAAAGCTTCTTTTAAGGTATTGCCCATACTTGCATATCCAAGCCGAAACTGAGAAATCGTCTCAGGTTTTAGGCCTCTCATTTCAAGGTATTGGGCCGCTTTAAAACCTTTTGATGTCCTAAGTTGTTTTTCAAAAAAAACTGTTGCTGCTTCTAAAACTTGAAATAATTGCCCTTGGAAAGATTCTTCGTTAACGGGCTTCTCTTTAAAGATTGGAACTGTTAATCCCGTTATAGATGCCAATTTCTCTAAGGCTTCCATAAAGCTCACGCCTTCGACTTGCTGGAGAAAAGTGAGTGCATCTCCATGAGCGCCACATCCAAAGCAATGATACGTTCCTTGCTCATCTCTAATATGAAAAGAGGGCGTTTTTTCAGAATGAAATGGACATAAGCCTATTTTTAATCGCCCTCGCCGCATAATTTTTACATGTGTGCCAATAATCTCACTCAGCACTAAACGCGTCTTAAGATAATCAATAAATTCTACTAAATTTGCCATCTAAAAGGGGGGTTCCATTCAAAAAATACCGCTTTTACATTCGCATTCATGATTGTTTTTACGTACTTCGGCAATCATTGAGACCTGACCAGCTTTTGCAAATGTTAAAGTCAACTTAATTTTCTCTTTTTCTTTCAGAGGCCGATGAATATTTATCAACATGATATGGAGTCCCCCCTCCTTCAGATCAACTGTTTGTTTTGCAGGGATATTAATTGCCTCAATCGGTCTCATTCTAAAAATATTACCTTCTCGCACATGAGTATGTAACTCCACGATATTACATGCATCTGTTCGTACTTTCACGAGACGATCAGAGGTAAGCCCCTTATTGATAATTTTCATATAAGCAGCGCTATTACCAATCTCGGCAGCCCGTACCCAAGCGTTTTCAATACGAATAACTGACGATGAAGAAGCTTCATTCGCTAAAATCGGACTAATGAATAAGGAAAATATAACCAGAAAGAGATGTAACTTCATCGTCAATTCCTTTAATAAATAACCGTGCACTAAAGGGAAACGCCTTATACATACATTATTTCAAGCAAGATAGCGATTAATTCTTAAAAAAACTAAGTTAAAAAGTTAAATTTAATATTTTTTAACGAAAAATTAACTTTAGAGCTCTATAAATTTTAATGAACAACAAAAGGTTTGCAAGCAAAAAGACAAAAAGAAATTTACAAAAAAGCCCGCTTTAACGCAGCAGGCCTTTATCGATGTAAATTTATTTTATTACACATTTGTTGTAATAAGATAATTTTTAGAAATTAATAACTTCGATTGATCAATTTTCTTTAACATGTCTTCCTCCTAAACATTAAATCGACAAAGATTTGATGCATGCGCCAACAATATGCGGCACACAGAGCGATAATATCATAAGTTTTTAATATTGCAATAATTTTAATTAAATTTTTGCAATTTCAGTATTTTCAATAACTTAAAAATCATTATACCCATTCCGTCAATTAAATTATTCAATATTATTGTTAACTTCACTTAAATTTGTGTATATTAAATTAAGCTATTATATAATTGTTAAAAAATAAGTTGTATGTACCCTAAATGTTCTCATATGTTTAATAATGTAGTGTACAAAACTTTCAAGGAATGTATGAGTAAATGAGTCTTAAAGACACATTTATAGGGGTTTTTGTCCCCTTTTTATGGGCCACAAGTTTAATTGTGCAAAAAATTGCCTTGGATCATATTTCAATTTACATTTTAAGCTTTCTACGCCTCGTTTCTGTCGTTCCTTTACTCTTCTTATATTCTAAGCCGACCAATCCAATTTCTAGATATTTTTTAGCGGGCCTGTTTTGGAATGCTCTTAATTGGTTATTCATTGGTTTTGGCCTTAAAGCTGGAGTGGGTCCAGGATTATCCTCCTTCTTAATGCAAACAAATATTCTCTTTGGGGTTCTCTTCTGCTTCTTGATTCTTCAGGAAAAAGTCTCACTTATTGAACTTGCGGGGATGGCGGTTGCTTTTTTAGGAACCTATCTCTTAACCCAAGCAAGGTATAGCGACACCTCAGATATGCCTTTTCTGGGGATTGTATCTATCTTAGTGTCAGCCATCTGCTGGGGTATTGGATTCACCCTTCTCAAAAAATTTAAAATGGGCGCTAAAATGGCTGACAATGTATGGCTCTCAGTCATTTCGATTCCTTCATTGATGGTCATTCCATTTATTCTCGAAGGCCCCCAAGAAGCTATCTATAATTTCGCTCATCTTTCTTCAATTGGCATTTTATGTTCTATATATGTGGGATTGGTTTCAACAGTTTGGGCAGGATACCTTTGGCTAAGTCTTGCACAACGTGTTTCATCCCTTAAACAAACCCCTTTTATGCTACTCCTTCCTGTCTTCACTTGTTTACTATCTGCTTTACTATTCGGTGAAGAGCTTACATTTTCTCAAATAACTTCAGGAGGTATTATTTTATTAGGAGTTTTCATCACAAGGCTTCAATCCTTATTCACAAAATTTCCTTTAATTAAAGAGTCAAAAAAAGAACCTTCTAAAACATCTCCTTTAAAAAAGGCTCAAACAATCCATAAAAATACAAATAATTCTATTTCAAAAATAGAGCGCTCTCTTCTGGTAAAAAGAAACCATAGAAAATCTTAAATACCGATTTTATCGTCGTATATGCTCCCTAATAAGAAACACTTATCATTAAATGGAAAAAAACTCACATCTCCTCTTATTCAGTGTAGCGCTAATAAAAATGAGGGTTTCGACTATTTACAAAACATATAAATCCAACAACAGGCGCAAAACAGACTTTATTTCAACTAGCCTCACAAATTTGATAATTATAAAATTTCAGTAATGCGCCATAGGGTGCATTAATGTGCAACACTCATAATGGGTTGATAGAAAATTCTGCAGTATTAAGTGGTGGGATTTTCCAAAGACCTTCCAATCTTATGACTTGCACATGCAATAAAAGGAACATGAAGTTTGTTTTTGCAACTCTATTCCTCATAAGAAAGGCTCTTCAGGAACACTATATTTCTAAGGTCCCAGAAAAGAGACCTTTACTTCCACGAAAATTGTTGCTGATTTCCTTTCTCTGCCCCTAAAAATACAAAGGAGAGAAAAATGGCACAAAACAATCGCAATAAACAACCTCAAAGCCCCAAAACTTCTAAACGCGGCTTTGCATCAATGCCTCATGAAAAAGTTCAAAAAATTGCTCGCCAAGGAGGGTTAGCAAGTGCCGAAAAAGCTGGGCATGATGGGATGTCTGAACGCGGGCAAAAAGGTGGCGAAGAAAGAAAACGTCAACTTGGTCATGAAGGCTATGTTGAGTTAGGTCACATGGGCGGTGAAGCTCGTAAAAAACAACTCGGCCCAGAAGGTTACGCGCGCATGGGACGTGAAGGTGGAAATGCTCGAAGAGATAAATCAAAACTAGGAAAAACGTAAAGGCGCACCCATCCATATCAAGCCAAATATACATTCTTTTTTAAAGGGTAAACTCAACAACCAATATTTTGATGTTTGCCCTTTCATTTTGAAAGAAAAAAAATAAAGGGGCAAAAAATGGTAACTTTAGTTGGAATACAAGCAAATTTTGAGGATGCTCTCAAAGATCTTATCGAATTAGATTATGATGCGGTAGAAGCTTATGAAGCTGCTGTAAATCGTCTTCACAATCAGGAGCTCAAAGAGAAATTAAACATCTTCAAAGCCGATCATGAGTGGCACATCCAAGAACTTGCAAATGTTTTAAAAAAAAGAAATATTGCTCCTCCTTCTGGCCCAAGCGTAGGAAAACAATGGCTCACAAAAGGAAAAGTTATACTCGCAAATTTAATTGGCGACAATTCCATTTTACGAGCCATGCTTAGCAATGAACTTGATACAAACACCGCATATGAGCGCGTTTTTTTGCGAGAAGACATGTGGCCTGAAGCTAAAGATATCATTAGAAGAAGTTTTGAAGATGAAAAAAGGCATAAAAAATGGCTTGAAAATACTATTTTAGAAGAGAATAACCTATAATTTCTTACGATTTCCCTTTCCTATAGAAAAAAGAAGGTTATTTTTTCAAAGTACTTTAGACTTAAGCTGAAAAATCACCGTTAACATTCCTCCTTTATTTTGAGGAATAATTTCTAAATATTTATCATTTAAAACATACGTAAACCGCCCTGTTCGTTCCCATCCATATGTTTGCAACCTATCTTGATAAAACTCTTCAATATCTTCCACAAAAACATTCCCCGAAGCTTCCGCTTCAAGTCTAAAAATGTCACCTCCTTGCCCCACATCTTCAATCTCCCCTGTAAGCTTAAGTCCATGCATAAGTGGGATATTTTTCAATGCAAGAATGGCCATAGGAGTCTCTTTTCCTAGCTTTAGCCTATTTGTTGCACATGAAAAAGATATAATAAAGGTGAAACAAATTAGACATAAAATTAATCTCATTTTTGACATTTTCCACAGTAAAATGTTGAACGATTAGATTGAAGAATTCGCTTAATTTCCATGTCATCACATTGCAAACACTTTTCCCCTTCACGATTATATACCATAAAAGTGTCTTGAAAAGCTCCTTTTTTGCCGTCTGGTTGGCGATGATCTTTTAATGTTGATCCTCCCGCAGCAATTGCTTTCTTTAAAATATCTTGAATTGTCTTAACTAAAAATTCAGCTTCTTGATGAGTAATTGTTTCTGCTAATCGAAGAGGTGATAATTTTGCCCGATGAAGAGCTTCACAAGCATAAATATTACCCAGTCCCGCAATGATTTTTTGATTTAAAAGTGCCGCTTTAAGAGAGAGTGACCTATTTTTAAAAAGTCTCAAAAGAAATGTAGCAGAGAAATCCTTATCCAGAGGTTCTATCCCTAAAGAACTTAGTAGAGAAAAACTTGATAATTCTTCTAAGGGAACAAGCAGCATTGCTCCAAAACGACGCGGGTCTCGAAATCGCAATGTTAAACCAGAGAAAAAGGTGATCTCCACATGATCATGCGCTTGACGAGGATTTAATTCTTCAGGGGCAATAATTTGCACTCTTCCTGACATTCCTAAATGCCATAACAAGATAAAATCAGCTTTTTCAAAATATAAAAGAAGATACTTAGCTCGACGGACAAGTTTTTTAACTTTTTGTCCCTTAAGCATTTCTTCAAAATTAGAAGAAATAGGCCAACGCAATCCACGGTGATGGACTTCGACTTTTTCGATTGTCTGATCAAGTATACACTTCTCAAGGTTTACTTTGACAGATTCAACTTCCGGCAATTCAGGCATAAGAGTACTAGAAATTAAATTAAGTTTCCTTTATGGTTTACTCTATCTCAAAAAAGATAAGAAAACACATAGATGACAAACCGTAACACTACTGATTTTGGTTTTCAAGATGTAGATTCATCAAAGAAGACAGGCCTTGTTACCGATATTTTTCGTCGTGTCGCAAGTAATTATGACTTGATGAATGATGTTATGAGCTTTGGTATCCATAGATGGTGGAAAGATCAACTTATTCAAAGAATTTCCCCTAAAAAAGAAGAAAAGTTTTTAGATGTTGCAGGTGGAACTGGAGACATAGCTCTGAGACTCCTTCATAAAACAGCACCTGAAACAGATATTATCATTTCCGATATTAATCCTGCTATGTTGGAACAAGGTCGAGCCCGCGCCATTGATCAAGGAGTGATTAAAGGTTTGCAATGGAGTTGCGCAACAGCGGAGAACCTCCCTTTTCCAAACGCTTATTTTGATGTTTATACGATCGCCTTTGGCTTACGCAATGTTACCAATAAAGAAGCTGCTCTGAAGGAAGCTTTCCGCGTTTTAAAACCAGGAGGTCGCTTTTACTGTCTTGAATTTTCTAAAGTCAATCATTCCTTATTTGAGAAAGCATATTCTCTTTACTCTTTCAGTGTTATCCCAAAGATTGGTGCTCTTATCGCAAAAGATAAGGCTGCTTACCAATACCTGGTTGAGAGTATTGCTCGTTTTCCGTCGCAAGAACAACTCGTCACAATGATAAGAGATGCTGGGTTTTCTTCAGTTTCATATCAAAATCTTACGCAAGGAATTGTCGCTATTCATGAAGGGATAAAGGGCTTCAAAGAAGCTTAAAAAAATGATATGAAACAGCAGTTCAATTAACAAGCATCGACTTTTAAAGAGGCAATATGACGATTGATATAAAAATAGTTCATAGGATTTCTAAACTTGCGAGAATCAAAATTCCGGAAGCAGATGTTGACTCTCTCAAAGGAGACCTTAATCGCATTTTAGGCTGGATTGAACAATTGTCAGAGGTCAATACAGACAATATTCAACCTCTTTATAATATTTCACTTAAAAATATGCCTCGACGTGAAGATCAAATCACCGATGGAAACTATCC
Organism: Candidatus Paracaedimonas acanthamoebae; assembly: GCA_017307065.1. Classification (NCBI taxonomy): domain Bacteria; kingdom Pseudomonadati; phylum Pseudomonadota; class Alphaproteobacteria; order Holosporales; family Caedimonadaceae; genus Candidatus Paracaedimonas; species Candidatus Paracaedimonas acanthamoebae. The sequence continues at coordinate 87,984 of JAFKGL010000010.1, read as the reverse complement.
TAACGCTATCCTTGCCAATGCGCCAGAAGCAGAATTTGGCATGTTTATTGTGCCTAAAGTTGTAGAGTAACCCATGACAAAATTAACCGACCTTACCTTATGTGAAGCAAGAGATGGCCTTATTAACAAGCAATTCTCAGCCCAAGAATTAACCCAATCTCACTTAGAGAAAATGGACGAGACAAGGGCTTTGAATGCTTATATTACTGAAACGCCTGATATTGCACTCAAAATGGCTCAAGCATCTGATGCAAAAGTTGCAAAAGGCGAAGAGCTTGGTACTCTCGAAGGACTTCCTATCGGAATTAAAGACCTTTTTTGTACTAAAGACATACGCACAACAGCAGGTTCAAAAATACTTGATGATTATAAACCTCAATATGAATCAACTGTAACTCAGAATTTATGGGATGCTGGGGCCGTATTATTAGGCAAATTAAATCTTGATGAGTTTGCGATGGGCTCAGCTAATCTCACAAGTGCTTATGGCCCTGCTATAAGCCCCTGGAAAATTAGAGAAGATGATCGCCAATTTGTTCCTGGAGGTTCTTCTGGTGGATCCGCAGCCGCTGTTGCAGCTGGCTCTGCTCTTGCGACAACAGGCACTGATACAGGAGGATCAATTCGGCAACCTGCAGCTTTTGCTGGGATTGTCGGTCTAAAACCAACCTATGGTCGATGTTCCCGCTATGGAGTTGTCGCTTTCGCATCTTCTCTCGATCAAGCAGGGCCTCTTACAAAAGACGTTCATGATGCCGCTTTAATGCTTAAAGTTATGGCAAGTTATGACCCTAAAGATGCGACTTCTACCAATATTCCAGTTCCTGATTATGAAAAATTCCTCACAGGAAATGTTAATAAGCTCAAAATTGGCATTCCAAAAGAGTATCGAGTTGACGGCCTTAATCCTGAAATTGATGCATTATGGATGCAAGGAATAGAGTGGCTTAAAAGTGCTGGAGCCGAAATCCATGAGATCTCACTTCCCCACACTAAATACGCCCTCCCAACCTATTATATTCTTGCACCTGCTGAAGCTTCCTCTAACTTAGCCCGCTATGATGGCATACGCTTTGGCTTAAGAAACTCTGGCCAAACTCTTGATGAATTATATGAACTTACGCGTGCAGAAGGATTTGGAAAAGAAGTCAAACGTCGCATTATGATTGGCACGTATGTTCTCTCAGCTGGCTATTATGATGCTTATTATCTCAAAGCTCAAAAAATCAGACGCCTTATTCATCAAGATTTTGAAGAAGCTTTTAAGAAGATAGACGTCATTTTAACCCCCACAACACCGACTGCTGCCTTTGCTATTGGAGAAGAACCTAAAGATCCCGTGACGATGTATATGAATGACGTTTTAACTGTCCCAGCTAATTTGGCGGGAATTCCAGGCCTTTCTATTCCAACATCTTTTACCAAAGAAGGCCTTCCTTTAGGATTACAAATCTTAGGGCCTGCTTTTGAAGAAGGTCGAATTTTAAACGTCGGCTATGCTCTAGAACAAGCTGCACAATTTAAAGAAAAAGCCCTAAAATTACGGACACGCACATGAGTGAAAAAAATAATTATATCCAAGGCAAAACAGGTCTTTGGGAAGTCGTGATAGGACTTGAAGTCCACGCACAAATTGCCTCAAAAGCAAAGCTTTTTTCTGGGGCTTCAACAGCTTTTGGCGGAGATCCAAATACTCAAGTTTCCTTCATTGATGCCGGGTTTCCAGGGATGTTACCTGTTATTAATAATTTTTGCGTAGAACAAGCCATTAAAACAGGTCTTGGTCTGAATGCCCAAATTAATAAAACCTCTATTTTTGATCGTAAAAATTATTTTTATGCTGACCTTCCTCAAGGATACCAAATTTCCCAGTATCATTATCCAATTGTTGGGAAAGGCTTTCTTGAAATTGAGCTTGAAGATGGCACAGTGAAGCGAATTAATATTACACGCCTTCATCTTGAACAAGATGCCGGTAAAAGCATTCATGATCAACATCCCACCAAAACTTATATTGATCTCAATCGCTCAGGTATCGCCTTAATGGAAATTGTTTCTGAGCCTGATATTCGTTCGATCGAAGAAGCCCAAGCTTATATTAAAAAATTACGAGGTCTCTTACGTTATTTGGGAACTTGTGATGGAAATATGGAACAAGGCAGCCTTCGTGCCGACGTCAATGTTTCTTTAAGAAGACCAGGGGATACCTATGGGACACGCGCAGAAATAAAAAATGTCAACTCTGTAAGATTCATGGGGCAAGCAATTTCTTATGAAATCCAACGTCAAATGGAAATCCTTGAAAACGGTGGACAGATAGACCAAGAAACACGTCTTTTTGATGCCTCAAAAGGCATCACTAGATCTATGCGTAATAAAGAAAACGCTCACGACTATCGTTATTTCCCAGATCCCGATCTTCCACCTCTTATTTTAAATGATGAAGAGATTGAACATATTCGGGGAATGCTTCCCGAATTACCAGATGCTAAAAAAGCTCGTTTTATAAAAGACTATCAACTTCCATCTTATGACGCGGGTGTTTTAAGCTCTGAACTCGAGACTGTTTTCTATTTCGAGACAGCCCTTAAATTTCTCAAAGAAACAACTGAAAAAAGCATAAAGCTACTTGCAAATTGGATTATTGGAGAGTTATTTGCAGCTCTTAATAGAGATTCCCTCTTGATTGAAGACAGTAAAATCTCAGCTCAATCTTTGGCCGAACTTGTTAATTTTATTCATGAAGAAACAATTTCAGGACGTCTCGCAAAAGATATTTTTGCAGAGATGTGGGAAACGGGCGAACATCCAGATAAAATTATTCATACAAAAGGTCTTGTTCAAGTAAGTGATGAAGGAGCTATTGCAACCGTTATTGATAAGGTCCTTAGTGAAAATCAAGATAAAGTGACTGAATATCAATCAGGAAAAGATAAGCTTCTTGGTTTCTTTGTTGGGCAAGTTATGAAGTTGATGCAAGGAAAAGGTAATCCAGCTATTATTAACAAAATTTTGCTTGAGAAATTAAAACCTTAAAACGACAGTTAATCTCTCGCTTTTTAAGAAAAAGGGTTTACAATAAAGTTAATGGCAACGAATCCTTTAGAACAATTTTTGATTAAATCTATTGTCCCCCTCCATATTGGGGGCTATGATATTTCTTTCACAAATTCTTCTTTATTTATGGTCTTGACAACAGCCTTAATTATTTTATTCCAATGGGTAGGAGTTAAAGACCGTAAAATCATTCCTTCTCGTATCCAATCTTTTTATGAAATTAGCTATGATTTCATTCAAACAATGGTCAAAGATAATCTAGGAGAAGATGGGAAAAAATTTTTCCCTTTTATTTTTTCTCTGTTTCTTTTCATCTTATTTGGCAATCTCTGGGGAATGATTCCTTATTCTTTTACATTTACAAGTCATATTATTGTCACAGGAGCACTCGCCTTTATTGTATTTGTCCTTATTACAAGTGTTGGGTTGGCAAAACATGGGGTTAAATTTTTTAGACTCTTTTTTCCCAAAGGAGTACCTTTAGCTATTGCACCCATTTTAATTCCTGTTGAAATTATTGCTTATTTATTCAGACCTATTACGCTTGCCATACGTCTATTTGCGAATATGATGGCCGGCCACATGGTTTTGAAACTCTTTGGTGGTTTTACAGTCGCAATGGGCGTATATGGTTTGTTTGCTCCTTTGCCCTTTTTGATTTTTTTTACTGCTTTTGAAGTTTTTGTTGCATTACTTCAAGCATACGTTTTTACTATTTTAACATGTATTTATTTACATGATACCCTTCACTTACATTAAGTTTATGGTAAACTCAGACATTCAAAATACATAAAGGAGATAATGAATGGAGGTTGGTGCAGCTAAATTAATTGGAGCAGGCTTGGCTGTTATTGCTCTTTTGGGCGTCGGCATTGGCGTTGGGAATATATTTTCGAATCTTTTAAAAGCTATTGCTCGCAATCCATCTGTTAAAAACGATGTGATGATTCCGGCTTATATTGGTGCTGCGTTGACAGAGGCTGTTGGTATTTTAGCCTTTACAGTCGCACTCATCATCTTATTTAGTTAAGATAAAGCGGCGGAGTCGGTAATGCCGCAACTTGAAATAACCACTTATCTTTCCCAACTTTTTTGGTTAGTAATTTGTTTTGCAATTATTTTTCTTTTTTCATGGCGTATTTCACTTCCACGCCTGACAGCCCTTTTGCATCAAAGATGGGAACAAATAGAGGGGCAAAAAAAATTAGCTGGTAGCTTACGAGCTGAAGCTGAAATCCTGAGACAAGCTCAAGAAAAAACTCTTGAGAAAGCTCGTCATCAGGCTAAAGAAATTATGATTCAAACTGACCACAAGATAAAGCTTAGTTTTGAACAAGAGCGCATTCGTCTCTCAAGCACAATGAGAGAAAAAATTAAAGTAACAGAAGCTCATTTACATCAAAAGAAAGAACAAATTTCCAAAGAGATGCCTGAAATAGTTCGTCAGCTGACTCACGAAATTATTAAAAAGGCTTTAAATTCATCTGATTCTTCTCAACTTATTATTAAGGAGAAAAAATCTGATGCTTAATGCCTCTTTATGGGTTTTGATTGCTTTCTGTATTTTAATCTTATTCATTGGACGCCCTGCTTGGCGTGCGCTTGTGAACTACCTCGATCAACATTCTTTTAAAGTTAGAAATGATCTAGAAGAAGCAAAACGTCTTCATAAAGAAGCCCAGGATTTTATTAATGACGCAAAACGTTTACAAATGGAAGCAACTCATCGCGCCCAAGAAATTATTTCTCATGCTAAAATCCAAGCTGAAACTTTACAGAAAACATCGCAAGAAGAACTTGAAACCTATATACGAATTGAAGAACAATTACTTTCAGAACGACTTTCTCACATGAAGGCTCAAGTTTTAGCAGAAATCGAGAATAAAGCTCTCAAAGCTGCTCTTGATGCAGCTCATCAGAATCTTGCCAAAACAATCCAATCTTCTGAGCAAGAGCATCTTTTTACTGAAACCCTTGATCATGTAAAAAACAGTCCCTTGAAATCTAAATCTTCATAACTTTCTTCTGCCTCAAGAAGGCCAACACCAGGCTTATAAATCCACCTAAGGCCATCAATAAAGCCCCTATCCACAAAAGTTGAATACCAGGATAAACAGCTATCTCGAATACCCATCTTTTTTTAGGTAATACTCCTCCCAGAACAATATAAAGATCCGTTAACCAATGGTGCTTAAGAGCAACTTCTGTTGTTAAGACTTGTGAAGATTGATAAAAACGCTTTTCAGGTACCATTAATTGAGGTTTTTCTTGTCCATTATTGATTTCTAAATAAGCTTGACGAGCTTCGTAAGTTGGCATCTTATAAGTTTTTATCTCTTTTAAATAAAACGTATAACCTTGATAATTTGTCTTCTCTCCCTCCTTAAGAAGAATTGTTGTTTTAGAAGACCACAGATTTAGAATACACATGCCCATAATAGAAATTGCCATCCCACTGTGGGCAAAAAGCATGGCATAGCTATTCAACTTTAGGTTCCGTCTCCTCCATTCCATAAAGGAAGAAAGCAAAATTAAACTCGTTAAAACTAAACCCACCACTCCAAATGAAAGCTGACAAGATCCAAATCCGAGTACGCCAAAGATAAGAATACTTCCCAAGATTAAAAAATTGACCCATCTTGAGAGTTGCTTTCGTGTGGTATGGGCCCATACAAAGATAGGTCCCCCAATCATAAAAATCATCATCAAAAATGTCAGCGGAATTACCATCATTTGAAAATAATCCGATCCCACAACAAGTTTTCTCGTAAGCCAAAATTCTCCTAATAAAGGTGAAATTGTCCCTAATAAAATAAGGCCAGACATAAGTGTTAATAAAAAGTTATTTACCGTAATGCCGCCTTCTCGTGAAAATAAGTGAAATGAGTGAGAAGAGGTAAGTTTTGGAGCTCTATAAATAAAAAAACCAATACCTATACAAGAAATAAGAACCGTAAAACCAAAAATGAAAGCTCCTCGAGTGGGATCTGTTGCAAAACTGTGGACAGAGTTAATAGCGCCGGAGCGTACAAGATAAGTCCCGATAAGACAGAGGATAAAAGTTATAATCCCCAATAAAGGCCCCCAAAACTTAAATGAACCTTTCTTCTCAAGGGCAAGAAGAGAATGAATAAGTGCTGTCCCTAAAAGCCATGGCATTAAAGCTGCATTTTCAACGGGATCCCAAAACCAATATCCTCCCCACCCTAGCTCGTAATAAGCCCAGAAACTTCCTGTGGCAATGCCGAGGGTCAAAAAAATCCAGCTCATTAAAACCCATCTTCTTAAAGAACGAGCCCAAGAAGGTGTAATTTTATTTTCAATTAATCCAACGATTGCATAACTATAAGGCACTGAAAAACCGACATAACCTAAATATAAAAGGGGCGGATGAATAGCAAGGGCAGGATCTTGTAACACGGCATTTAAATCTTGTCCTTCATAAGCAATGTTCATGGCTCGCATAAAAGGATTTGCGAGAATAAGTACATACGCCAGAAATCCTATCCCTAACCCAGATTGAATACTTAAAAGTTTTAAGCGAGTTTTAATGAAAGATGTTCCTTCAGAACTCGAGCGTACCTGCATCAAAAATGTGTAAAAAGTTAGAGCCCAAACCCATAAAATCATTGAGCCTTCATGATTCCCCCACACACCCGTGATTTTATATAAAAGAGGAGTCTTTGAATGAGAGTGAGACGCGACAATTTGCAAACTAAAATCTGACATAAGAAAAGCATAGATTAAAGTAAGGAATGAAAGAGTTAGTAATATAAAACTACTGAACGCCCCTAATCTGCCGAGTTGAAGAGCAAAATGAGTTTGCTTCTTAACTAAAAAAAGGGGAACCACACTGTTAATAAGCATGATTATCACTGCTGCATAAAGAGCACTCTCTCCAAATTCATTCATGTTAGATCACCTTTAGTCCTTGAGTGTTTGCACTATTTTATCTTGCTTGTTACCTGGTTTAGGAGGTCGATAGTTTTCATCATGCTTTGCCAGAATACGGTTAGCATCAAACACGCCATTTTCCTTAAATTTACCTTCCGCAACAACACCTTGACCTTCACGAAAGAGATCCGGAAGGGCAGAGCTAAAAGTCACTAAAATCTCTTTCTTAAAATCCGTTAAAATAAATTCGCCTGCAATACCGATAGGAGCATATTTTAAACTTTTCTCTTTCACGACCCCTCCAAGGCGAATTTTTTCAGAAGGAAGGGAATTTCCTTTATTTAAGTCTTCTGGCGTGTAAAAAAAAATAAGATGCGTACGTAAATTATAAAGCACAGCAGATAGTCCTCCACCGAGACTTATAAGAGCAAACATAATATAATAAAGACGTTGTTTCTTTTTAGATATCATGATGCTTTAAGGTCTGTTCAAGTCGTTTTATCCTTTTATGAGCAGCTTGAACTTTCAGATAAGTGAAAACAAAAAAAACAAGACAACTGATAAGAGTTATAGCATACGCACTTGCGATATAATAAAGATAAGAAGTATCCATCTTTTTTTTCTTTCTCAATTCGATTTTAGAGCCTGTACTTTAAAGGCATAAAGGTTTTGTTCTCGCCGTTTCAAATACTCTGTTTCAATTTTTAGCAAAAGCATTACGATAAAATAACTTGCGTAAGCACCAGCCATCAAAAAAAGAGGAATGAGCATCTCAGAATGAATAGAGGGAGAAGAAAGCTTCGTTAGGCTTGCAGGCTGATGAAGCGTGTTCCACCAATTTACAGACCATTTTATAATCGGCAAATTAAATGCTCCAACGATGACGAGTATACTTCCAGCTTTAAGCCCTTGAGCCTGATTTTCAAAACTATCAACCAAAGCCAAGTAGCCTAAATAAAGCAAAAAAAGAATGAGGACAGAGGTTAAACGCGCATCCCACACCCACCATGTACCCCACATGGGCTTTCCCCATAAAGCCCCTGTCGTTAGACTGATAAAAGTAAAAAGGGCTCCAATCGGAGCTGCTGCCTTCACAACGATATCTGCTAAAGGATGTTTTGTAATCCACCCTATCATCGCATTTAAGGCCATGAATGCATACACTCCCATGGCAAACCAGGATGCTGGCACATGAATGTACATCATACGTACAGCATCCCCCATTTGGTAATCAGGTGGAGACCCAAAAAATGCAAACCATAACCCCAAACTTAAAAAGAGAATATGGCTTACAATACAAAAAGGGAGAACCCTTTTCTTAAAAGTTAAAAATTGTTTCGGACTCGCAATAATGCGCATAAGATCTCCTATTTAGTGGTCTGAGTGTAGAAGATTTTCAAGCTAATGAGAAATAAAAAGATGGGATTTCTTTAGACATCTTTTGATTAATTTTTGAAAAAATTCTTATTTCGTGTATTATGGTTGTGTCTTAGAAAATAACGACATTCCTTGTCCCTAATACAGAGGTCTCTATGTTTTTAAACAAACTAAAAATCTGGTCTCAATATAAGAATTTTTTACAGCTTATCCTGATCATCTCTGCTGTCTTTACTCCACACGCTGAAGTTTATTCTACAGAGTTAACTGGAGATGAGATCCTGAGAAATCATCAAATTCTACAAAGACTTGTTAACGACTGTTATACAAATTTTTCAGGAAATCATTACAAAACTTATTTTAATCCAGGACATGATCGAAATTTCAACTTTCGAGGAAATATCAATTTTTGTGCCGGTGGTATTCAATGGATGATGAGAAAAACGGACTCAGACGAATATATAATCACTCCTTTCACTCCTTTCAGAGGAAAAACTGGAAAAAGATTAATTTTTTCGAATACCTCGACCTATCAATGGTCAGGAAGGGAATTAGATACTTATCAAATCTTATCATGGCCATATGAAAGAATAGGAGATGAACTAGAAGATGGAAAAATTGAATATAGTTTAGAACCTTATCATGCTACTTTTTTGGAAGAAATGGAGGAAGAGTTTGGTAAATGGTTGAAAAAAGAAGCTGCCTTTGATCGCAAATACTTTCCTCGATTTTTCCCGCATTCCTGTAAAAAAAAGGATGAAAGAAAATCCATAGTAAATAGAGATGTATCAACAGATTTTGATGAAACTAAAACAAAGTATTTCAGAGCTCTCGACCAAGTTGATTTTGAAAGTTATAAGCACCTTTTTGTGTCAGATACAACCCCTGAAGACCTTATAGATAGAGGCCCTAATATGCTTATCCAAGACGCTGATCATAATCATTCCGAGCCTCTTTTTTGTTGGTGGGTTCAACAAAATATTGAATCCTTGAAAGAAGCCATAATTTCTTCTAAACCTGGATATGACGTTGTATACCCTATTATCTCTCTTTACACAGAGCGACAAACTTGTCTTATCCCATGTGAGCAAGTTGTCCAAAAATGCGCCACTAATTCTTATGTCCCTCTCATTTCATTTAGTAAGCCTTATGAACGAAATAAAGAAATTATCTTAGCTGGATTAACGTCAAAAATAAATCTTGGCAATAATGAAATGGGATTCCCACCTTCTACAATGGTACCAGCCATAAAATTATCAGTCCCTCATCTAGAAGGAATAATAGGAATTTCAAAACCTGATTTTGTGAATTGGGAAATCGTAAGTGTCTTTCAACCCAGCGAGAATACACAGCACCTGAGAGGAATTACAAGGTTTCCTATTCAGTTTCAGCTGGACTAAACTAAGGAGAAAGAGTTTATTTTCCGAAAATATCTTCTTTGAAATAATCTTCATGTGTCTTTATGTGTCCTGAATGATGTTTTACGACTTCTTCTTCCTGAAGATATTTTTGAGGAATATAAATAATTTTACTTTTTAAAACAGGATCTAAAGGAGAAAAGGTTTCTGCATCTTCCGCAGCCGTTGTGCCAATGATCACTAAATATTTAAAAGAATCTTTCTTAATCAATTCTTCTAAAACATCCGTAATATCGCAACCTATGCTAGTTCCAGAAAGATTAAAACATTTGATCTTTCCTTTAATTTTATCTGTAAGTTCTTTGTATATTGCACCTACGGTATTAATAGAAATAAAGCGCTGAGACAGATCAATCGCAATATCTTGGTCCGGATTTTCAGTATGGAATTGATTTAATTGGCTAACAAAAGCTTTCAAAGGAGTACCATCTTTATAAGCCAAGTACCCTCTCTTCTTTTCATACTTAAATCTTAAAACAGAAACTTCTTTCCCTTCTTTAATTACTTCCAGATATTTGGGGGATTGTGCCTCCTGATGAACAGAATCAGTTGAAGTTTTTTCTTCTATTCCCCCAACATCTTTAGTGGAGGGACTATCAACCCGGGGTAGTGAATAAAGATCAATCCCCATGTGAGCAAAAACATCCATACTCGAACTCGGATGAATTGGACTTGATACTCTCATGACAAGTGGTTGTACTTGGGTAACTATTTTCTCATTTAAAAGAGAGATTGTCTGAGTAGAAGCATTACTAGTACCAGTTAAAGTAAATAAGCCAATAAATAAAATCTTCAACTTCATTCTATTCTCCTTTTAAAATTTAAGATCTATCAAACCTACTGCTCAACATCAGTTTTTAAAGTTTTCTCAAAATGAATCCGAAAAGCATCCAACTGACTTGCTTTAATAACATACCCAAGATTTAACATGACGTTCGATTGAGAAAAAGGGGTTAATTGGGTGGGAATATCCTTCGTCACAATTTTTCCTTCTACAGTCATCTGAGGACCTGAATGCAAGATACCTAAAAATAAAAGTCTCCCACCTGCAACTATATTATTATGACCTACACTATATATCCCTGCATTATATATAAATACAGGAGAGCCTGAAGACCCTGGAAAACATGCGGCATCAATCATAAATTCTGGTTTACCATTAAAATCAATTGCCGGATGTGTTGACGTGATTCCTTTTCTAAAAATAGGAAAGTTATTAACTGAATCGTAAAGCCCTGTTGGGTATCCAACCATTAAAACATCTTCAACTGCTGATAACTTTTTTAAGTCTTCTTCTGTCGGTATTAAAGTTTTATTTAAAGAAATCATAAAGGGAGTTTTTTTATACTCTTCTAGCTCCTTTATTATAGGAACAAAAGGAATAACACAAAGATCTATCTCTTCTTTGGGATGAAGAATCACCCTATTCTCAATGTCTTTGAGTTCTAAAATGAATTTATCACTTGAAGGTATAATTTTATCAGAAGTAACAATTGTCCCATGAAAATGAAATTTGGCTTCCGTTGCGCCCTTAACGACATGTTTATTCGTGACAAGGCAAGGCACAGTTTTCTTCTCTGATGGATCTCCAAGGGGAAAATCAAAACGAAAACCGGTTCCCACACCTTGATCTGTTTCAATTCGAACTGTGCAATACATCAGTTGATCTGTGATCGTCTGAGGAACCAGCCCTGGCTTAGGAGAAGATGAAGATTCTGCCTGCTCTTCGGGTAAAGTAGAGGAAGAAGCCTGTTGCCAAAAAGCAGAACTTAAAAGGGTTAAACAACATAGAAAAATCTTATACATAAATCATTCCCTTTACTTGAATTGGCTATTATTAGAACATAATTTGGCTTTAATGGCAATTTCATTAAAAGTTAGCTTAGTTCTATAATTTGTTATTTGCCCTTTTTACTTTTACGCCGGCTTAGAGCCTATTTTATGCCCCCATAAGATACTCAATTACATAGGATGCACAGACACAAATTTAAAATAAATAAATGAATACAATGTATCTTTTTTGCTTTCCTCATTTTCAGGAAAAAATTTCATCGACGGCAGATAAAATTAGGCAATTAAGAAAGATCTCAGCCATAAACTTAAGCATAGTATGATGCTGTTTACCGCCTCACAATTTACCTTTGGCCAGTTTTAGTGCCACTTACGATGAACTGAAACCAGCCAAAGAATATTTATTGAAAATGGTAATGATTACGATTCAATCAACTTTCCTTTAGACGCATGAGCCGCTGGCCGAATTTCAATCGTTCGGGGTTTCATCGCCTCAGGGATTTCACGTTGAAGCGTAATTCTGAGAAGGCCATTTTCAAGATTGGCTTCTCCGACTTTAATGAAGTCAGCAAGCTGAAAATGTCTTTCAAAGGCACGCCCTGCAATGCCACGGTAAAGATATTGGACATTCTCATCGTCTGCCCGTGCTTTACCCATGATCACCAGCACGTTATCTTGAACGGTGATACTTAAATTCTCGTCACTAAACCCAGCCACAGCCATTGTTAGGCGGTAGGTTTGATCATCCACTTTTTCAATATTATAAGGAGGATAGGACGCCCCTCCTTCTTCGCCACGGGTGGCTGAATCCATCACCCGCATTAAGCGATCAAAACCAATACTTGAACGAAACAAAGGTGTTAAATCATAATTGCGCATTCTTATTCTCCATCGAGCAATAAGGTTAATCCATCCGCAAAAGCCGGACATTCCCAATCGGACCCACGTAGGCATCCGACCTATTATAATCATATCAAAAACAGCACAAAAAAGCAAGATTTTTGTAAATACTCCCTTTTAAAACCAAGAGTTTTATCTTTTTATTTTCAATGAGTTATTAGGTATTTTTTTTTGCTTTCCTCCGGCTCTTAAAACCACTAATCAACAGGGAAAACTTCCTCCCGATTTGTTAAAAGAGGCTTCACGGAATGCCTCCTCAAATCAGAGGTAGGGCATTGAACAAAATGCCTTACTTGATGATTATTTTTTTATTGCCTTTGCATTCAGTGGATCAACGGATGCCTTTTTTCTTATGTGTCCACTTCGCGGAGACGCTGCGCCTTCTTTTTTTAAAGGTTCTGAATATGATTGATTTGATGAGCTTTGAGAGGAAGCGAAAGAGCTTGAAAAAGTTGAAGAACTTTCCTTAGGCTCTTCTGCTTTAGGTGAAGAAGGGACTTGAGATTGCTCATTCTCTTTTAAGAGCGCATCTATATCTTCCTGTAATAAGGTGAAATTTCCTTTCCGCGTTGACCGAGATGAAGGCGATTCTGGTCTCTTGTTTTTCCCTAACAATTGACTTGAAGGGCTTGATGAAGATGCCAGAGATCCTTCTGTCTCTTCTTCTTTTTTCTCTAAAGAAGGCTGTATCGCAATGCCTTGAGAGCTGGGCTCTGCCTTCTCTTTCTTTTTGAAAGGGCTTCTTTTCTTCGATGGAGTCACAATTTTTTCACCTAATATATCTTCTAAAGAATCACTTCTTTCCTTTAGTTTTCTTGTAAGCTCGCCATCCTTAGTAACGCCATATTCTCCTTTAGAAAGCTCGGATATCTGGCACGAATCTCTTCTAGAATTTTCACTAAAATCATCAAATGACGCCCCCTTTTTGGTCCAAAACAACCCACCATCTTTGAAGTTTTTCGCCTTTGCTCGCTCAATTGCCTGAAGATGAAATCTAAGAGGCGGGAAGCTTCCATGAGAAATTTTATAAGTACCTTGATAATAATCTTCGCCAGTTTTGAGATCAACCAACACTCGCATAATGATCGGTGAAACTTTTCGCTCTTTGTATTTTTGGCTCATTAGCATCTTATAGTAGACTTCGTAGTTCCTAGACGAGAAATCATCGGGGTCAACATGGACTGAAAACACATAATGGCAATCTCCCAATTCTCTTACCTGAGACAATCCTAGATATTGTGCTCCCGCTGTTTTATTGCCAGATAAATATGGATTGTCTACTATTAACATTTGAAGCGTAGAAAGAGGGATTTGAAGATACTGAAGCCCAATTTTAGCGGATTTGAATGTTTCTCCTTCATCAAGAGCACTGGCCCTGACCGACTGCCTGTTCAAGACCACAAGAAATAAACCAATGATAACCCATCTAAAACTCTTCATAAATAAACTCCATCCCAACAATTTTATGTCTAAAAGTTAAAAAAACCGTAGCACATTCTTTTAAGATTATAAATAAGGATTGATCAATAAAATAGAGAAATAAAAAAAAATCCCTAGGCACAAACCTAGGGATTTCAAGAGCTGAAAAAGATCAGGTCGTTCTTAGTGGTGAGCTAAGATCGCCAACAAGAGCAAGGCTACAATGTTTGTAATCTTGATCATTGGGTTGATTGCAGGCCCAGCTGTATCCTTATAAGGATCACCCACTGTATCACCTGTTACAGAAGCTTTATGAGCTTCAGACCCTTTTCCACCACAATTGCCATCTTCAATGTACTTTTTAGCATTATCCCATGCTCCACCACCGGAAGTCATAGAAATAGCGACAAAGAGACCCGTTACAATCGTCCCTAGCAACATCGCCCCTACAGCTGTGAAGGCAGATTCAGCATCGGCTGTTAAACGAACCACAGACCATAGTAAAGCAGGCGCCAATACAGGAAGGAGAGAAGGAACGATCATTTCTTTAATCGCCGTTTTGGTTAAAAGATCAACTGCACGACGATAATCTGGTTTTGCTTTTCCTGTCATAATCCCAGGAATTTCTTTGAATTGACGACGGACTTCAACAACGACTTGCGCACCAGCACGACCGACAGCCATCATCCCCATTGCCCCAAAAAGATAAGGCAATAAGCCACCAATGAATAGACCAATTACAACATACGGATCTTGAAGAACGAAGGCACAATTCAAGCCGGGGAAATAATGGTTTAAATCCTCAGTATAAGCAGAGAATAATACAAGCGCTGCAAGACCAGCAGATCCAATCGCGTATCCCTTAGTCACGGCTTTCGTTGTATTTCCAACAGCATCAAGAGCATCTGTTACCGTACGAACTTCTTTTGGAAGTTCAGACATTTCAGCAATACCACCCGCGTTATCCGTGATCGGACCATAGGCATCTAATGCAACAACCATTCCCGCCAAAGCCAACATTGCCGTTGCCGCAATTGCAATTCCATAAAGCCCCGCATTGGTGTAAGCGATAAGAATACCTGCAGAAATCACGAGCACTGGTAATGCACAAGATTCCATAGATACTGCAAGACCTTGAATAATATTGGTTGCATGGCCTGTTTGAGAAGCAGAAGCAATGCTTCGAACCGGACGATACGCTGTTGAGGTATAATACTCTGTGATCCACACAAGAAGACCAGTTACGGCAAGACCTGTGAAAGCACAAATCAAAAGCTTAGTTCCATCAACGACGAGGTCACCAATCATGAAAGTTTGCTCAAAGCCGACTAATTTTTGAGTTGCCAGCATAATAAAACCTGCTGATAAAAGCGTGCAAACGAAGAGCCCTTTATACAAAGCACCCATGATGTTTTGTTGCTTACCAAGCTTAACCGCAAAAGTTCCCAAAATAGAACCAACGATACAAACCGCCCCAATCAATAAAGGATATAGGATTAAGGTTTCGGCTATGTCTCCCTTAATGAAAATCGTGCCTAACACCATTGTCGCAACAATCGTGACCACATATGTTTCAAAAAGGTCAGCTGCCATTCCTGCACAGTCACCCACGTTATCACCCACGTTATCTGCGATAACAGCTGGATTTCGGGGATCATCCTCAGGGATTCCTGCCTCAATCTTACCAACCAAATCTGCGCCGACATCTGCCCCTTTGGTGAAGATACCCCCCCCTAAACGAGCAAAAATAGAAATGAGCGAAGCGCCAAAACTTAATGCAATCAAGGCTTCCATGATCGCACGTTGTTCATAATGACTATTCTTTAAGATCATGAAATAAAGAGTGATTCCGAGAAGTCCTAAACCAACAACCAACATCCCCGTAATTGCACCGCCTTTAAAAGCAATGTCTAACGCCGGTTGTAATCCAGATCTTGCAGCTTCAGCTGTTCTTACATTTGCACGAACGGAGACGTTCATTCCAATGTAACCCGCGATTCCAGAAAGTACCGCCCCCATAACAAAGCCCGCTCCGACGTGCCAACCAAGAACCCAAGATAATCCTGCGGCAACAACAAAACCAACCATTGCAATTGTTTTATATTGACGATTTAAGTAAGCAGCAGCTCCTTCTTGAATAGCAGCTGCAATCTCAATCATTCTGGCTGTTCCTTTGGGGGCTTTAAGAACTTGCGCCCCTGCATACAAGCCATAGAGCAAAGCTAAAAGCCCACACCCTAAAATAATATAATAGATTTCCATTATCCTCACTCTTTTGTTAAAAATTAAACGTGTTTCTCTTTAAGAGGTTGCCAGAATGTAGCTTAGCTTTCAACTATCTTCCAACAATTTTAGTCTTTTTTATTAAAAATTTTTAATTTTATGTCATGTACAAGTTTTTTAGAAAAAAGTCGTTAATAATGTCCTGATGTAGATGGGCTTGCAGATCATGAGATTTTAACTTTTTACGTCTAAACCTTTTCCTCCTTTCTTTATTCATTCTTATTTCCACTCAGTTCTCGCCCATAAGCTCAAAGCCCTCTTTTCTTTCATTATCCTCGGCCCTGTGCTTAGGATCTCAAGTAACCTTAAGATCTCCCCTATCCCCATTCGATGTTTTTCATCCTAAAGAGGGAGAGAGTCGCAAGAACAACAAAGGAGAAACCTGTAAGACCCTTTTTACTTCCTATCCATTTACGCCTTCATCATCCTTGCTCATTCTCCAGGATCCCAAATCTTTCCTGAGTGCACTCAGGAAAGGGTGAAATGCCCTTTCATAGAGAGAAAAGACCTTCTGTCGAAAAATCCAAAAATAAGTCTGTCTTTCCTTTTAATCCCCTCTTGCATGCTTTTGGGGTTTATCTCCCTTACTATGCCCCTCACATTCGCAAGGACAGCCAAAGTAGAGTTAATAAAAAAAGAAAAGGCCTCGTCTCAATTTTGAGATTTCTCGGCTTTCTTTCCTCTCAAGAATCTTTGATACAAAGATCAGAGATATTTCTTGAAAAGAAAGCCCTTCCTCTTGCTTTTTGGCTTTTCTCCTCACCATACCTTTCACGTATGCTGAGATCCTTTTGCCACCTAGTTACATCACCAGGTTGCCCGAGATCCCCGGGACAAGCCCGAGAATAACCTCCTGAATATCATCCTTCCTGACCTTTCCTTGTCTTTTCACGAGGCAAAGAGAAGGCATTCGCTCAAAAAGAGCGTTAAAAGGCTTACTTTCTTTAATAATTTAGGTTTTCATCCCTTTATTATTCTTCTTATTGGATGGGTTCAGAAACTGAGTAAAGGGTTTATGAAGAGAGGTCTTCTTTTCATAAGAAGGAATCATTTCTAACCATCTACTACCAGACTATCACAAAACGATACAAAATTCAAGCAAATTTGGTACAAGAATGAAAAAATTTAAGAGATTCGTCATGCTCTCAACTATCATAGTACTTGCACACTGCCGAGAAGCTGTCTCAACAGCAACCTAGGGAAGTTTGAACTATTGTTACGAAGGAGAGATGAAAATTATCCCTTTACGGTTTTTTATTAAGGCGGGGCAATCCTAAAATTTCAGGTAATTTAGGGTCTTTTGCCGCAAAAAAAGTATAAGAAAGGGTGATAGAAGTGAGATCTTTACAATGAGGATCTTCAGCGATTTTAGGATCAATATAAAATTGAACAGGAAGCTCGAGGGTCTGATGAGGTTCAAGCCTTTGTTCTTCAAAACAAAAACATTCTATTTTATTAAAATAAGGAGCAGCTTTATCAGGCGTTACATTATAGACAGCAATCCCAATAAGGGGTTCATCTGACGTATTTTGCACCTTATAATAAGCCAACCCCAAAGCCCCTGCTTTTACCGTTATTTTTGATTGTAAAGGCAAAAATTTCCATGGAAGTGACGTATTCATATCTGCATTAAAATGAATTGTTAAAGAATGTTCGATAACGCGATCAGCTCCTGCAAGAGCCACACGAGGAGTTCCTCCATATCCTGTTTTTTGACAAAAAATACGATAAAGAGGAACTGATGCAAAAGAGAGTACTGTCATCACAAAAAGAAGCATTAACAGAAAAATAACTGTGCGCTTATTGCGTTGAGATGTCATCTAGTGACCAAATTTAATGCGCACGATTGCTAATCCATAAAACAACCCCACAATCGAGATTAAAACTATCAATAAAGCTCTGTTCTTAGTACGTTGTTTTTTCTGTTGATTAGTCATTTTATACTGATTCATCGCCCTATCCCATGATCTAATACTAAAGCACTTAAAAGTAAAAAAAGATAAACTATAGAAAAAATAAAAAGCCGCATTGCATTCGTATTTTTCCCCTTAAAATAGAGCTTAAACGTAAAAAATAACCATCCTAGATTCAAGATTGTTATGAGAGATCCATAAATCCAACCATAGGGAGGAAACCAGAAAAAAAAGTAAGAAAAACTAATTAATAGAAATGAATAAATTAAGATTTGTTTTTTTGTTGCCTGTTCCCCAACTACATTAGGCAACATTGGAATATTCGCTTGTTTATAATCTTCAACTTTTGTAAGCGCTAAGGCCCAAAAATGAGGAGGAGTCCACAAGAAAATAATAAAGAATAATAGAACAGCTTCTGGGCTTATCGCGTTTGTTGCTGCAACCCATCCAATGAGAGGTGGAAAGGCTCCTGCAGCACCGCCAATAACAATATTATACGCCGTTGTTCTTTTGAGAATCATCGTATAAATAACCGCATAAAAAAAGATCGAAAAAGCCAATAAAGTGGCAGCAAAATAATTGGTCGAAAGCCCCATCAATATAATTGAAAAAATGGCTAATATCATTCCAAAGGCTAAAGCATCTTGAGGTGCTATGCGTCCTGCTGGAATAGGGCGACTTTGCGTTCTTTTCATAAGCGCATCAATATCCCGATCATACCACATGTTAAGAGCTCCAGAAGCGCCAGATCCTAAAGCAATTGCGAGTAAAACAAGCCCCTCTAAAAAAGGGTGTAAATCCCCTGGAGCAAGATAAATTCCAACCCAACCACTAAAAACAACAAGAGTCATCACACCTGGCTTAAGTAAGGTGATAAAGTCCTTAACTGTAGCTTCTGCAGAGTGGCTTGAGAAATAAGGAGTCGTTGTCGGGATAGAAACCATTGCCTACTTAACCGTTGGGAGTGTTTCAAATGTATGAAATGGCGGTGGTGAGCTAACCGTCCACTCTAAAGTTGTCGCTCCTTCTCCCCACGGATTTGCTTCAGCTTTTCTTCCCCGCCACAAAGCATAGAAAATGCTCCCTATAAAAAAGACTGTGGCAAAGGCTGTTATATAAGCCCCATAGGACGCAATTTTATTCCAGCCAGCATAAGCTGTTGGATAATCCGGAATACGCCTTGGCATCCCAGCTAAACCTAAAAAGTGCATGGGGAAAAATAACAAATTAACACCTACGAAAGTAAGCCAGAAATGGATTTTTCCTAAGGTTTCAGGAAATTCTTTCCCAAACATCTTGCCAAACCAATAATAGAATCCACAAAATATTCCAAATAGGGCTCCCATCGATAAAACATAATGAAAATGAGCAACCACATAGTATGTATCATGAAGCACAACATCAAGACCAGCATTTGAGAGGATAACACCTGTTAATCCTCCTAATGTAAAAACAAAAATAAACCCAACCGCAAACAGCATAGGAACCCGAAAAGTAATCGAGCCCCCCCACATCGTTGCTATCCAACTAAACACTTTAATTCCCGTTGGGACAGCAATAATCATCGTTGCAGCTGTAAAATAAGCCCGCGTATTGACATCAAGCCCCACCGTGAACATATGGTGAGCCCAAACCACGAAACCAATTAAACCTATTGATACCATTGCGTAAACCATGCCTAAATAACCAAATATGGGTTTTTTAGAAAATGTTGAAAGAACCTGACTAATGATGCCGAAAGCAGGCAAAATCATGATATAAACTTCAGGATGCCCGAAAAACCAAAAGAGATGTTGGAATAGAACTGGATCTCCTCCCCCTGCAGGGTCAAAAAACGTCGTTCCAAAATTTCGATCTGTAATTAACATTGTAATCCCGCCTGCCAAAACAGGGACAGACAACAACAATAAGAATGACGTCACAAGCATAGACCATACGAATAAAGGCATTTTATGAAGCGTCATCCCCGGCGCTCGCATATTAAAAATAGTGGTAATAAAATTGATGGCCCCCAGCAGTGATGAAGCCCCTGCGAGATGAAGAGCAAAAAGCATAAAATCTACAGAAGCATCCGAGTGCCCTAACAATGAACTCAGAGGCGGATACATTGTCCATCCTGTTCCAGCTCCAGAGCCAACAAAAACTGCCATAATTAACAGTATTAAGGACGGGACTAATAACCAAAAGCTTATATTATTTAAGCGGGGGAAAGCCATATCCGGCGCTCCGATCAACAAGGGAACAAACCAGTTGCCAAATCCACCTATCAAAGCTGGCATTACCATAAAAAAGATCATAAGTAACCCGTGAGCGGTAATAACAACGTTATAAAGTTGATAATTTCCCATAAAAACAGTCCCAGCCGGATGGGCAAGCTGAAGACGCATCAGAATGGATAAAAATGCGCCTAAAAAACCAGCTGCAATAGAAAATATAATGTAAAGTGTTCCTATATCTTTATGATTGGTGGAAAAAACCCATCGTTTCCATCCTTTAGGCCTATGCTCTAATTCATGCATAATGTATCACCTTACTCTTTGTATTTAGGCTGTAAATTTTTGTTTTGCTTCGCGCAGCCACTGTTCATATTCTTGCTTAGAAACCGCCCTAATCTTAATTGGCATAAAGGCGTGATTAACACCGCAAAGTTCAGAACATTGGCCATAATAAGTCCCGCTTTTTACAATACGCATCCAAGTTTCTCTTAGTCGACCAGGAATAGTATCCTGCTTGATTCCTAAAGCCGGCATCGCCCAGCTATGAAGAACATCTGCAGATGTCACCAGAATACGAATATTTGTTTCAATTGGAACAACAATTTCATGGTCGACTTCAAGTAGTCTTTGTTGCCCAGGCTTTAAGTCTGCATCTTGAATCATATAGCTATCAAAAGAGATTTTTGCTTCTGGGTATTCATAACTCCAATACCACTGATGTCCTGTAACCTTGAGAGTCATTTCAGGTTCATGAGTTCTATCCATAAAATAAAGTAACTTAAATGAAGGGAAAGCAATTCCTAAAAGAATAGCAGCAGGGACCAAAGTCCATACAACTTCCAAAATAGGGTTATGAGTTGTTTTGGAAGGAATTGGATTTTTTTTAGCGCGAAACTTCAATACGACATAAAGTAAGAGAAAAACAACGGCCAAGGCAATACATGCAATAACGATTAA
The DNA here is from genome assembly GCA_017307065.1 of Candidatus Paracaedimonas acanthamoebae. Classification (NCBI taxonomy): domain Bacteria; kingdom Pseudomonadati; phylum Pseudomonadota; class Alphaproteobacteria; order Holosporales; family Caedimonadaceae; genus Candidatus Paracaedimonas; species Candidatus Paracaedimonas acanthamoebae. The sequence continues at coordinate 66,759 of JAFKGL010000010.1, read as the reverse complement.
CAATGTATTATGAAGACTATGAATCTGTTGAGCTACAGGCGTCGCAGCTTCTTGTAAATTTATTTGCCATGGAAGAGGGGATTTAGCAAATAATCTACATGAGATAAACAAACTCATGAAAAAACCTAAGACTCGAATTGTTATGCTCCTTTATATTTTATGTTGCTTAGTATACCCAACTCTTTAAAAATTTATAGCAGAAATACAAGTAATTCCCTAGATTACGTCAATTTTTTTAATAACCAAGGCATGATAGAATCAGCCGCCATGGGCCGGGCGAAATAAAAGCCTTGTCCATAATCACATTTCAAATCTTTTAATTTTCTAAACTCAGCTTCGCTTTGTACCCCTTCTGCAACGACTTCAAGATTAAGTTCATGACCTAGTAGAATCGCATTCCGTACAATGGCTTCAGCACCCAAATTCTTAAGCATATTCCGCGTAAAAACTTGATCTATCTTTAAGACATCAAAGGGTAATTCTAAAAGATAATGAAGCGAAGATTGCCCTGTCCCAAAATCATCAATTGCTATTCGAACACCTATTTCCCGCAACGTATGAAGAACTTTTGCAACGTGTTGAAGATTATCTGTAAATGCCGTTTCTGTAATTTCAATTTCAAGGTTTTGTGCAGGAATTTTATATTTCCGAAGCGTTTCATGAATATGATCAATCATCATTGAATCTTGAAAATTTTTCATTGAAAAATTGATCGACAAACATACATCAAAACTTTCTCTCAACCAAAAAGCCAACTGCGAAATCGTTTGATCCAATAACCACTTAGTGAAAGGATTAATTAAGAGAGTTCCTTCAGCAAGAGGAATAAATTCTGCAGGAGAAATCATGCCTAATTCCGGATGGTGCCACCGAACAAGTGCCTCAAGTCTTTCAACTTGACCAGTTCCAAGATTAATTTGTGGTTGATAAAAAAGCTCCAATTCACCTAAAGAAATCGCAGAACTTAAATCGTGAATAATTTTAGCATTCCTTAAAAGTTGTGTTTCGTCTTCATTTTCAAAAGACGCTATTTCAGAATTATTTCGAATTGCTTTTTCAGCCGCAATACGTCCCCGATACAGAAAGTCAATAAAAGGTTCTTTGGGATTTTGAATTTCTGCAATCCCATAAAAAATATTTACAAAAACCGGAATGTCATTAATTGTGAAAACATTTCCGAGTTTATGTCGACATTTTGCAATTGTTTCTTTTGTTTTTTTTGTGTCTTGAAGTAAAAGAGCAAAAGTCCCTGTCTCTAAAGTTGCAATAATTCCTAGATCTTTAACAATGTTTTTAAGAGATTGTGAGATATTCTTAAATAACTGATCCATTTCATCTGGTTTTAGAATAGCTTCCAAGGACGCAAGCTCATGAATGCGCATAATCACTAAAGAAGATTTAATATCTTGTTTATGTATAAAATTTTGCTGCCATTCTTCTATTAACCCGCGACTATTCAATAACTGCGTAACAGAATCTGTGATCAAGCGCTTTTCAAGGTCTTGTAAATAAGTCTTAACTATTTTAGCCCCAATGCCAGAAAGCCCTCCGACTAAGAAAAAAAAGAGACTCCTTAATAGCCAAGATTGGGATGGTTGAGCTATCTCCAATGCAACGTCAAAAGGCATACTGGGACCCGCTAATAAGGAAGCAAGGAAAGCTGTAATAATTCCGCCACGCGCTGAGAAAATAATCCCAGATAAGATAATAGGAATATAAAATCCATGAACATAAGCAAATTTTGTACCTCCCATCGTATAGACAAGAAGATTGCTCATCATTAACAGGCCAAAAATAAAGCTTAAAGCCATGAGTTTTTTTAATCCTTTAGGATTTAAATAACTCTGAATCATTTTTCCTGTGTTTTGATTCAAGGCCCCCACCTTTTGATTTTTAAATGCCATTTTTAGCTTTATATTTTCGATTGTCGCTTTTTTGGTTAAGATAAAACAAGGAAAAAAATAAAAAGGAGGACTTCTTGGCACTCAAAGAGCATTACGAAGGTCATCGCGCGCGCCTTCGAGAACGATTCCTTAAAGCAGGAGGAGATGCTCTTGCTGATTATGAACTTTTAGAGCTCATTCTATACGCGGCTCATTCTCGTGGTGATGTCAAACCTCTCGCGAAAGAGCTTTTGGGAACCTTTAAAACGTTTCCTCAAGTCTTAAGCGCTGATATTCAGGATCTTTTGAAAGTAAAAGGGGTTGGGAATGCTGTCGTAGCAGCTCTTAAATCTGTTCACGTCTCTGTAGAAAGATGCCTTAAGGCTGAGATCTTGCAACGTCCTATTTTAAAATCTTGGCCGCAAATTGTAAATTATTGTGAAATAATGATGAGGGATCTTAAGTATGAACAACTAAGATTACTTTTCCTCGATCGCCAAAACAATCTAATTGCCGATGAGGTTCAGCAAAATGGAACTGTGGATCAAGCAACTATCTATACACGTGAGATTGTTAAAAGAGCTCTTGAATTAGGCGCCTCCGGACTGATTTTAGTGCATAATCATCCAAGTGGAGATCCAACACCTTCAAATGCAGACATTGAAGCAACCTTTCGTATTCGAGAAGCATCAGAACGACTTGGCATTAAAGTATTTGATCATATTATTGTTGGAAAAGGACAATGTCGTTCTTTGAGAAACGAACGAATGATTTAAAATATAGGGGCTAAATTTCTTAACAAAAATGTTAAAACCCCATTTAACTTTTGCAAACCCTCTGCAGTTAATTTGAAATTATCTTCATTCCATTTTATAAGGTTTTCTGCCCTTAAAATTTCAAGGGCAGAATTTTGGAATAATGTCTCGAATTCTCTTCCACCTGAAAGATCCTCAAGATCTTTCCGAGGGATTCCTTCTCGCAACCTAAGTCCCATCATGAGACGTTCGGTAAAAATATCTTCAACCGAAAGCTTAACTTTTTCATCGATACCATGCCCCTTTTCGACAACAGCTTTTATCCATACCTCAGGGGCACGAGTTTCTTTAAAAGAAAACTTCTCATTATCAAAAGTTAAACGTCCATGAGCCCCAGGGCCAACACCTACATAATCTTGCCCTTGCCAATAAACAAGATTATGACGTGATTCTTGCCCTGGACTTGCATGATTCGAAATTTCATATGCTGGCAATCCCGCTTTTTCCATCATTTCTTGTGTTGCTTCATAGAGATCTGCCGCTAAATAATCGTCCGGAACTGTAAAATCTTTACGTTGGTGAGCTGTATAAAAAGCCGTTCCTTGTTCAATTGTCAGCTGATAAAGAGACAAATGCCCTTGCGCTAAGGCCAAAGCCTCTTTCAACTCTTCTTGCCATTGTTTTACAGTTTGTTGAGGACGAGCATAGATCAAATCAAAAGAAAATCTCTCAAAGTTATTTCTTGCAATCGTCAAAGCCTTTAAAGCATCGTCACGACCATGCGTCCGACCCAAGAATTTTAAATCCTGATCTCTAAGAGCCTGAATACCGACAGAAACTCGATTAATCCCTGCATTTTTAAACTCTCGAAACTTATTGGCTTCAATTGAAGTTGGATTTGCTTCAAGCGTGATTTCAAGGTCGTCTTGCAACTGCCAATAATCAGAGAGCTTCTCCAACAAACTTGCGACCGTTTTAGGAGCCATCAAAGAAGGGGTTCCCCCACCAAAAAAAACACTCTTAAGCAACCGGCCTTTGGTTAAATTTCCAAAATAATTAAGCTCTTTTAAGAGAGTTTCTTGCCACAAGGATTCATTGATTTTTTCGCGGACATGACTATTAAAATCACAATAAGGACATTTTGAAAGACAGAAAGGCCAGTGAATATAAAGCGCAAGAGCTTGTGTCATTTAAAACAAGACTCTATCAGCTGCTGAAGCGCAAGAAAACGATGACTCACTTTATTTTTCTCTATTAACGGCATTTCAGCAACTGTTTGGTTACATCCTTCAGGAATAAAAATCGGATCATAACCATGTCCATGAATCCCTCGCGGCGGAAAAGTTAATCTTCCTCTCACTCTTCCTTCAAACACTTCTTGATGTCCATCTGGCCACAAAAGTACTTGGACACAATAAAAAGAAGCTTTCACATTTTTTTGTATTTCAGGATGGTTGGCCCATAGGTCAAACACCTTATCATAGCCTCCCAATGCTTTTGCATAAGGTGCCGTATCAACCCCAGGATTGCCATCTAAAGCTTCTACTTCCAAACCAGAATCATCACTCAAGGCAGGTAAACCCGTTTCAGTCACACATGCTCTAGCTTTTAAAAGAGCATTTTTGAGATAAGTTCCGCCGGTTTCTTCCGGTTCAACCAACCCTAAGGCTGCAGAAGAGGACAATTTTATATTAAAAGGAGAGAATAACTGAGTAATCTCCTCAATCTTTCCTTGATTATGACTTGCGATAACAAGTTGAGATTCTGTGAATTTCCTTGCCATTATGAGGCCTTAAAGAAAAAATAAGTTAAATAGATGGTGCCCCCGGGGAGACTCGAACTCCCACTTCCTTGCGGAAAGCAGATTTTGAGTCTGCCGCGTCTACCAATTCCACCACAGGGGCATGGCTCGCATCATAACCAAGTCTCACGATAGGTCAATACCTAGTTTAAGCGATTTTTTTGTTAATGTAATTTTTACATGCTCTTTTTCAAATCTTATTGCACCCCTTCCTTAACGATGCTAAGCAAGACTTTAAACTACTTTTTCAGGTTGCTAATGCTTCATAAACTCTATTACTGGATCATGAGTTTTGCTGGTCATCGCCATGCTTTATGGGTATTAGCGATCGTATCTTTTGCTGAGAGTTCTTTTTTCCCCATTCCACCTGATCCTCTTTACATGGCCATGATTTTGGGAAATCGTGAAAAAGCATGGTCGTTAGCCACTATCTGCACCTTAAGCTCTGTAATTGGTGGCATTCTCGGTTATTACATAGGATATGGTTTGTTCGAGACATTTGGGGCTTGGATTGTTGATGCTTATGGCCTTCAAGAAAGCTTCGTTCAATTACAACATAGTTTTCAAAAGTGGGGCTTTTGGATCGTTGCTCTAAAAGGCCTAACCCCAATTCCTTATAAAATAGTGACGATTACAAGTGGAGTTGCTGAACTTAATTTAGGCACCTTTATTTTAGCCTCGATTGTGGCACGAGGATTTCGTTTTTTTTCACTTGCCCTTCTATTGTGGCATTTTGGCCCCCACATCAAGAACTATATTGAAAAAAATCTTCTGCTAGTAACAATTGGGGGCTTTAGCATTTTAATTCTTGGATTTTTAGCGATTAAGTATTTATGGTAAATAGAATAACATCTTTATAAATCAATAAGTATCTCATGCGAAAAATAAATTGTCTTTCTTGGCTCCCTCTTTTTTTAACTCTTACTGCCTTTCTTGCCTTATCAAGTGGATTTGTCGCTGAGTATTTTTTTAAATTACGCCCCTGCTCATTATGCCTCTTTCAGCAATATATTTTTCTGGCTATTCTTATTATCGGATGTCTTTCAATATTTTTGCCTTTTTTGAAAAATTCCTCTCGAAAAGTATGTTTCCTGCTCGCTCTTTTATATATACTCAATGCGAATATTGCTTTTTATCACGTTGCCGTCGAACACCAATGGGTAGATCCCCCCTCTCAATGCCAACATAAAAAACTCTCCGGCAATTCTATTGAAGAAATGAGAGAACAGCTCTTAAATACTGAAACTGTTCGTTGCGATCAGGTTCAATGGTCTCTCTTTGGAATTTCCATGGCTGGATATAACGCCTTATATTGTCTTGGTTTAGGAATATTCACCTTTCACTTTTTGAGAAGACACAAAAAGAAGAAAGAATCTCAATGAAACGTCTCCTCCCTGGCATGCAAACTTCACAAGAACGTATTAAACAGATGATTCGCGTGAATCAAGCCGGTGAATATGGGGCTTTGCGTATTTATCAAGGCCAACTTGATGTTTTAAAAAATCATCCTTCTTCTTCTCTCATTCAAATCATGAAAGACCAAGAACAAGAACATCTTGAGACATTCAATCAACTCCTGACTGAGCGAAAGATAAAACCAACTTTTTTTACACCTTTATGGCATCTTGGGGGCTATGCTTTAGGAGCCTTAACAGCAAAATTAGGCGTAAAAGCCGCCATGGCTTGCACCGTCGCTGTCGAAGAAGTTATTGATCAGCATTATGCAACACAAGTAGAAGAACTTGAGAAGAAAAACTTAGAACCCGAGCTTTCGATCACAATTAAACGTTTCCGAGAAGATGAAATTTCCCATAAAGATCAAAGTTTAGAAGCCGGTGCTGCGGATGCACCCGGTTTTACGGTCTTACGCCATAGTATTAAAACGATCACTAGAGTGGCTATTTGGCTGTCGACAAGAATATAACGTGATTCTTTATACTATAGGTGAAGATTATCTATTTTCACCAGGATGCCACAAAACATCAGCATTCCCTTGATCATTCAAAATACGCGCTAAAACGAATAAATGATCAGACAGACGATTAAGATATATCCCAATTTTTGGATTAAGATCTTCCTTCTCTCCTAAGGCATAGATTATTCTTTCAGCTCGTCGAACAATTGTTCGAGCTACATGCAATGTAGCACTTGCAGAGCTTCCTCCCGGTAATACAAATGAATTTAAAGGCTTTAAAACTTCATTCATATGATCAATTTCACCCTCAAGGCGTTCGATTTGTTTATCCGTAATTCTTAAAGTAGGTTTTGATCGTCGATCGTGTGGTAAACATAAATCAGCCCCTAAATCAAAGAGATCATTTTGAATATGAGCTAATAGACGATCATCATTGCCTTGCGTATGGAGTCGAGCCATCCCTATTGCTGCATTTGCCTCATCAACAGCCCCAATAGCTTCGATTCTGATATCATATTTTTGTCGACGAGAACCATCTCCTAAGCCTGTGCTTCCCAAATCACCTGTTTTTGTATATATTTTAGTTAATTTGACCATTATCCGCTCTTTTTCTGAAACAAAAGAAGTAAGGCAAATAAGCATAAGGCCGCAAATTGCAAAAAGATTCTCCAGCGCATAAACTTGTTACTTTTTGAAGACGCACTTTTATCTTGCAAAAATAAAGTTGAGAGCCCGGCAATTAAAACAATAAAAGTTGCAATCAGCGCGGCAATGGTTAAATAAGAGAGAAAGGAATGCATTATTATTTAACTCCAAAAAATAATAATGAATTATAAACAATTTTTATGAAGTATGAAAGCCATGGTTGATCTTTTTCAAGCGCCACGCAAAACAACGAAAACAGACTATAGTGCCAAAGATATAGAAGTTTTAGAAGGTTTAGAACCTGTTCGCCGCCGCCCAGGGATGTATATTGGGGGTACTGACGAGCGAGCCTTACACCATCTCATCGCTGAAGTTGTTGATAACGCCATGGATGAGGCTGTTGCAGGACATGCTTCTAGAATTGAAGTTGAATTGTCTGCAGATGGCTTTGTCACTGTTCGCGACAATGGTCGAGGCATTCCTATTGATCCGCATCCTAAATTTCCCAATCAATCGGCTTTAGAAGTCATTCTGACCACTCTGCATTCAGGTGGAAAATTCGGCGGAGATGCGTACGAAACTTCTGGTGGACTCCATGGTGTCGGGCTTTCTGTTGTAAATGCCCTTTCCGATCAATTAACAGTGGAAATTGTTTCCCAAAAACAATTGTGGTCTCAAGATTACAGTCGCGGCCATGTAACCTCTCCTTTAACAAATAAAGGGCCTATGAGTAATCGTCGAGGAACAACGCTTCGATTCCATCCAGATCCGGAAATCTTTGGGGCCCATGCTCATTTCAAACCGCCTCTTGTCTATCGGATGATCCGCTCAAAAGCCTATCTTTTTAAAGGAATTGAGATTCATTGGATATGTGATGCCTCCTTGCTTAAGCCAGAAGATAACCTTCCACCTAAAGACATTTTTCATTTCCCCGGAGGACTCAAAGATTACTTACTCGAAACCCTAAAAGAGAGCCCTCTTGTCTGCCCTGAACCTTTCAGTGGTGAAGCGGAACTTCCAGATAACTTAGGTCGAGTCGAATGGGTAATAACTTGGCCTCTTGAAAATGAAGGGTTCTCTCATTCATATTGTAATACGGTCCCCACGCCCTTAGGAGGGACTCATGAAACAGGTCTACGCCAAGCTTTAATAAAAGGGATTCGAGGTTTTGGCGAACGTCTTGGCAACCGTAAAGTTTCTCAAATCACAGCCGAAGACTGCATCTCTGGGGCAGCCATTCTTCTCTCTGCGTTCATTCGAAATCCTCAATTTCAAGGACAAACAAAAGAAAAACTTGTCAACAATGAAATTACACGTGGCATTGAAACAGTTATTAAAGACCACTTAGATCATTGGCTATCAGGTCAACGAGATGTGGCAGAAGCTCTTCTCAATCATATTATTGAACGGGTTGATGAACGGTTGAGACGTAAAGAAGCAAAAGAGACCCTTCGCCAAACGCCAACCCGAAGGTTACGTCTTCCTGGAAAACTTGCTGACTGTATTTCTGAAAATCCGCATGAGACAGAAATTTTCCTCGTCGAAGGAGATTCCGCGGGAGGCCCAGCAAAGCAAGGGAGAAACCGAAAAAATCAAGCGGTTCTACCCTTACGCGGAAAAATTCTTAACGTAGCAAGTGCCTCAACTGATAAACTTAAAGCAAATCAGGAAATTCAAGATTTAGGAAAAGCTTTAGGGTGTGGTACAGGCAAGAATTGTGATCCTTCTCAATTGCGATACGGACGCGTAATTATCTTAACGGATGCGGATGTCGATGGAGCGCATATTGCGTCCCTTCTGTTAACTTTTTTCTTTCAAGAAATGCGTCCCATCCTTGAAAAAGGTCATGTTTATCTGGCATTACCACCGCTTTTTCGCATTATCCAAGGCACCAAAAGTCTCTATGCTCGAGATGATGCTCATCGTGACGACCTCTTAAAAAAAGAATTTACGGGCCGCGGAAAAATTGAGATTAGCCGCTTTAAAGGATTAGGCGAAATGGCCTGGCAGCAACTTAAAGAAACAACTTTAGATCCAAAAACAAGAACCTTGTTGCAAGTTCACCTTCCTCAAACTGAAATTGAAGCAAATTTCGATGAGAATGGCACTTTGGCGATAGAAGACTTTGTTGATGCTTTAATGGGACGTCGCCCTGAAAAGCGCTTTAACTTTATTCAAGCGAATGCAGCTTTTGCCGATTCGATTGATGTATAAGTATTGTTTTTGTTTCTTAATCTAAGAAAAGATCAGGAAGTAAATTTGATTCAGATCCTTGAATATAAGAGGAAAAATCAGTTATTCCTTCTTCTCTTAAAACTTCTTCATCTATAAAAAAGTGCCCTGTGCAGTGTCGGCTCTTTCGTTTGATAATAAAAATAGCAGCTTCAGCCACAATGTCAGGTTTTCTTGCTGCTTGTAGCAACGTTTTTCCTCCTAACATCTCAACAGCGGCGGTTGCAATAATAGTTTTTGGCCATAACCCATTAAAAGCTATACCTTCTTCGGAGAATTCTTGCGACATTCCAAGAACACACATACTCATCCCATATTTAGACATCGTGTAAGCCCCATGTTTCTCGAACCATTTGGGATTCATATTTAAAGGGGGAGATAAAGTCAGAACATGAGGATTTATCGCTTTTTTAAGATAAGGTAAACAAGCTTGCGTAACTGCAAAAGTTCCTCGCACGTTTATCGAAAACATAAGGTCAAATCTCTTTAAAGGAGTTTCAAGCGTTGAGGCTAAATAAATTGCACTGGCATTATTAATAAGAACATCAATCCCCCCAAAAGTTCTGATTGTTTGTTCAACAGCAGCTTGAATTTGCTCTTCATTTCGAATATCACATTGCAAAGGAAGAACTTTCCCCCCCAGCTCCTCAATCTCTGCCGCCACAGTATAGATTGTTCCTTCTAATTTAGGATGGGGCTCGGCTGTTTTTGCAGCAATCACAATATGTGCACCTTCTTTAGCCGCCTTTAAGGCAATTTCTTTTCCGATTCCGCGACTTCCACCTGTGATAAAAATTGTTTTCCCTTGTAAAGTTGTCATTGAATCATCTCTTTTCACGAATAGATTCTTCTAGGGTGCGCCAGTGCCTTATGGCGGATGTTAAGCGCTCTTTTTCAAGGACAATTTTCAATTCAGAAAATACTTTCTGCGTCGGAACAGATCCTTTTTTATTAATAAAAAGAGCTTTTACAATAGCAACCGCTGCCAATTGGCCATGAGAAACAAGACGTTGTTCAATGTAAAACCACTTTTCATCCCATCCGATAATGCTACTATGTAATTCAAATTTCTGGAAACAATTTAAAGCTCGACGGAATCTAATATGACTTGCCCCAAGAACAGCTTGCCACTTTTTTTTGAATACAAGCCCACGTCCATTTGAACGTAAAATAAGGTCTAAACGACCTAAATCCATAAGACTAAAATAGCGCGAGTTTGTCATATGCAAGTTAAGATCAAGATCCGTTGGAATGACCCGAAAAGAGAGAATAGATGTCCCAAAAAAATCAAGGGGTGTCCGAAAAAATGACTGTAGAAAGATACGCAGCAAACGAATAATCAGATTCATACACATACCCCTCAAATTTATTTTACTCTAAAACAAAAACCTCAAAAAGGTCCAAAATCTTCTTCTTTGATTTCCATCAAAGACTTAGAACCAGACATAATACACGCAAATAAAGAAGAAGTTTGCGGAAGAATTTTCTGCATAAAAAATCGCGCCGTTGCTATTTTACTCTCATAGAAATCTCTTTCATGTCCCTCTTTTTTTGCATAAGCAATCTCACAGGCTTTTGTCCATAAATACGCATGGGAAGTCAAAGCAAACATCCTCAAATAATCAGAAGCCGCAGCGCCAATCTCATCAGGATTACTTAATCCTCGCTGAGCTAAAGAGATTGTTGCTTGTTGAAGACGATCAAACGCTTTTTGAAGAGGTCCTATGAATTCAGCTAACATTTCATCTCCCTGTTTTTCTTGAATATAATTATAAACTGGATGAAAGAAACGACGTAAATATCTTCCTGTTGCCATCGGAATTTTTCGGCCTACAAGATCGAGGGCCTGAACACCATTCGTGCCTTCATAAATCTGCGCAATACGCGCATCCCGTAGATATTGCTCCATCCCATATTCATGAATATAGCCGTGCCCTCCATAGACTTGCACCCCTAGGCTTGCAACTTCTGTCCCGCAATCCGTCATAAATGCTTTAACAATAGGGGTCATTAACTGAACAAATTCCTCAGCCTCTTCACGATCATTCTCATTTTCAGCTTTTTGGGAACGTACAACCTGAGAAGCAACCCACGTCCCAAGCATCCGATTTCCTTCGTTATAGGCTTTCATTGTCAACAGCATTTTACGAACATCTGGATGAACGATAATAGGGTCCGCCGCTTTTTCAGGATGCTTTATCCCTGTTAACGATCTTCCTTGTAGCCGTTCTTTTGCATAAGAAAGCGCATTTTGATACGCGATCTCTGCGATCCCAAGACCCTGATTTCCGACAGCTAAACGCTCATTATTCATCATAGTGAACATATTAGCTACCCCTTTATAAAGAGAGCCAACAAGCCAACCTTTTGCCTCTTCAAAATTCAGCACACAGGTTGCAGAACCTTTAAGACCCATCTTATGTTCAATAGAATCACAATAGACTAAATTACGCTCCGTAATACCTCCATCTGAGTTGGATAAAAATTTAGGAACAAGGAATAAACTAACGCCTCGAACCCCCACAGGTCCTTCAGGTGTGCGCGCCAAAACAAAGTGAATGATATTCTCTGTGAGATCATGTTCTCCAGAAGAAATGAAAATTTTTGTTCCTGTGATTTTATAGCTTCCATCGGATTGAGAGAGAGCCTTAGTCCGCACTAATCCTAAATCTGTTCCGCAATGAGGCTCAGTTAAGCACATCGTGCCGCTCCATACGCCTTCAACCATTTTGGGAAGATAATGGCGTTTTAATTCATCTGTTCCATGTTTTAATAGAAGTTGATAAGCTCCACGCGTCAGACCCGGATATAGTCCAAAAGAAAGATTAGAAGAACAGACCATCTCTTCTACAGTCAGCGCTATAGTCTCTGGAAGGCCTTGTCCTCCAAATTCAGGTTCACAAGCAAGAGATGCCCATCCACTACTAACAAATTCATGATAAGCTTCTTTAAAACCTTTCGGCGTTTTCACTTCTCGATTTTCCCAATGACATCCTTCTGTATCACCACTTAAATTGAGCGGAAAAAGGACGTTTTCACAAAACTTTGCAGCTTCAGTAAGAATCATCTCAATATCTTGTTCAGACAAGTTTTCAAATCCAGGAAAAATTGCCTCTTCAGAGCTTGCAAAAAGCTCTAACATGGCGAACTTCATATCACGTAAGGGAGCTTTATAACTTGGCATTCTCTAGTTCCTTAAAGGCTTACCTGTTGCGAGGATATGTTCTATTCTTGCAAGGGTTTTTGGGTTTTTAATCAAAGTGATGAATGCTTCTCTCTCAAGTTTTAGAATTTCATCTTCTCCTTGAGTGTCTGTAATATCAATATCTCCACCACTTAAAATTGTGGCTAAATATTTTGAGACTTCTTCATCATAAGGCGTTGCTTTTCCTGCCTTAACAAGGACTTTAACCGCCATGGAAAGAGCCACACGAGCCACACCTCCAGGAAGAGAATAGAGATGTGCTTGAGGGGGATGATAATCTTTAACAAGATCAAGAGCTTTTTGTTTTGCTGCAGCGAGCAACCGATCACGATTCATCGTGATTTCATTCTCTTCTTTTATGAATAAAAGTTCTTTGGCTTCAAACGCAGATTTTGCCACTGTCGCAGTCCCAATCATTTCAAAGACTTTTCCAACAGCGACCATTGCTCCGCCAGGCCGCTTATGATGATTAAGCCAACGTCCCAACATTTCCTTACAGCCACCCCAGGCGGGAACAAGGCCAACACCGACTTCAACTAATCCCATATAGGTCTCAGCATGAGCTTGAATAGCATCACAATGCAAAAGTATTTCACATCCGCCTCCTAAGGCCATTCCAGAAGGGGCGCCAACGACAGGAAAAGGCGCATATTTTAGCGCTTTATAAGCTTGTTGCCCTTCTGCAACGAGTTGTTGAATAAGAGGCCACAAAGCACAATTTACAGCAAATAACGCAAGCCCAAGATTTGCTCCTACTGAGAAATTTTGACCTTCATTATAAATTACAAGGGCTTTGTAATCTTTTTGAACAATTTCGACAGCTTTATGAATCATTTTCATAATATCAAGATCGATAGAATTCATCTTGCTTGTAAATTCAAGACAAACCACACCGTCTCCAATATCCCATAAGGCGGCGGAGCCATTCTTGGCCAAAGGCTTCGATGTAATTTTAATATCCGACAGTAAAAGTTGCCCTGGAAGGCGTTGAATTTCTTGATACCCTCCTTTAAGGATTAAATGATGAAGCTTGCCGTCTTGTACTTTATAAAATGAATGTGAACCCACCTTCTCTAACAGAGATGGTACTGCTCTTCCTTCTTCTTTCAATCTTTGAACAAACCATGAAGTTCCAATTTTATCTAATAATTCGAAGGGACCATATTTCCATCCATACCCAAGCTTCATCGCCGTATCAATAGCCACAATATCATCAGCGATTTCATCTACTTTAGACGCGACATAGCAAAGGAGTTGCGAAAGAACCGACCATACATACTTGCCATACTGATCAGGATAAGAAAGAAGATCCTTTAGAGTCGATGTATTTTCTAAAATAGAAAGTTTAACCTTATTTGTTTGACTGTAGGTCCCCGTTATAAGATCAATAACTTCTTTAGTTTTAGACCCATTATCGCGATTAATACGATAAAATCCTCCCTTTCCTTTGCGCCCCACATACCCTTCTGAAATCATCTTTTGAATTAAAGGGGTTTCTTGTTCCAATTGACAATAAAGGTCATGAGAAGGCAGAGATGCTTTCATGCTCGTACCAATTAAGGGCATTAAATCAAGACCCACTAAATCAATTAAACCAAAAACACCTGTCTTAGGAATCCCCATCGGTTTAGAAAAAAGGGCGTCTACTTCCTCAACTTTGAGGCCTTGTTGAATAGCTTCTAAAACCGCAAGCTGCAGCCAAAAAATACCGATACGATTTCCAATAAATCCCGGAGAATCGTGGCAATCAACAACACTTTTTCCTAATTTAATGTCTGTAAATAATTTTATGGCCTCAACTTTTTTAGGATCTGTAAAGGAACTTTTTATGACTTCCAATAAACGCATATATCGGGGGGGGTTAAAAAAATGCGTAATCATAAAAGATGATTGAAAAATTTTCGTCCGATCTTTAATGAGGTGCCGCAACAAAATTGTCGACGTATTGGAGGAGATAATTGTATGAGGCTTAAGAATTCCTTCAAGTTTTTGATATAAATTTTGTTTAGCGTCAAGATTTTCAACAATGGCCTCAATTATCCAATCACAGGCGCTTAGCTTCTCAAGATCATCTTCAAGATTCCCAGGGGTAATAAATTTAGCCATCTTAGGTGTCATAAAAGCCGCAGGATCAACTTTCTGTAAGCGTTCAATAGCTTGCTCTGCAAGTTGATTCTTTTTTCCAAATCCCGATTGAGGCATATCTAAAAGAAGCACTTCAACGCCCGCATTTGCAAGATGAGCTGCAATTCCACTGCCCATTGTGCCCGCACCAATCACACCAACTTTTTTAATCTCAAAAGTCATTCGCAGGCCTCCAAGATAGTTGCAATTCCTTGGCCGCCACCGATACATTGCGTAGCCAGGGCATATCTCTTTTTTTCTCGTTTGAGTAAGGCTGCCGCCTTTCCTGTAATACGAGCGCCTGTCGCTCCTAAGGGGTGCCCCAAGGCAATTGCCCCACCATCAATATTAACCTTTTGAAGGTCAAGGCCGAGCTCTTTTACACAAGCAATAGCTTGAGAAGCAAAAGCTTCATTAAGCTCGATAATATCCAGGTCTTTTATTTCAAGTCCTGCGCGTTTCAGCGCTTTTCGGGTAGCATTTACAGGACCTATCCCCATCACTTCGGGATCGCAACCAGAAATTGCCATCGACTTAATTCTTGCAAGACAAGGGAGGTTATTTCTTTTTGCATATTCTTCAGAGACAACCAAAACAGCTGCAGCCCCATCAGTGAGAGGTGAAGAAGTTCCCGCTGTGACGGACCCTCCTTCTTCAAAAGCTGGTTTAAGTGTGGCGAGCACATCCAAAGTTGTTTCTGGACGAATACAGCCATCTCTCTCAATTTTTTGATCTCGGATAGGGACTGCTATGATTTCTTCTTCCAACTTGCCATTTTCACGCGCTGCAGCCGCGCGTTTGTGACTCTCAACCGCGAATTCATCTTGTGTTTTCCTTGAAATGTCAAAACGTCGGGCGACATTTTCAGCCGTCTCTCCCATCGACATATAAGCTCCTGGCATGGTTTCATAAAGTTTAGGGTTTGGCATTGGATTAAAGCCTCCCATGGGCACGCGACTCATGGATTCAACACCTGCACAGATAAAAACCTCTCCCGCTCCGGCTTCGATTGCGCCCACAGCAGAATGAATAGCCTGCATCGAAGATCCACAAAATCGATTTATTGTCACACCCCCTATTGAAAGAGGAAGTTCTGCCAACAAAACAATCAATCGAGCTACGTTTAATCCTTGCTCTCCTTCAGGAAAAGCACACCCTAAAAGAAGATCTTCAATGTCGTTAGCATTAATCCCTGTTTTGTTGAGGAGGTCTTTGATGACAAAAGCAGCTAAATCGTCAGCGCGAACTTTTGTAAGTTCGCCTTTATTCGCAAAAGTAAAAGGTGATCTCACATATCCTGCAATAAGCGCTTTTGTTGTCATTGTCATTCCCCCTCTTAATAGCTAAGTTGCCTTTTTAGTTGGTTTATTTAATTCTTCTGCTCGAAGTTCTTTCTTAGATAATTTTCCAATCATCGTTTTGGGAAGCGTGTCCCGAAATTCAAAATATCGTGGCATTTCAACAGCGGATAAACGGTCTTGTAGAAACTTTTTTATGTCATCCGGATCAGCTTTTTTTCCTGATTTCAATTTTACAAAAGCTTTAACGCTTTCCCCTTGTTTCTTATCTGGCACACCAATCACGGTTACTTCTTCAACGTCTGGATATTGGTAAATGGCTTCTTCAACAACTCGAGGATAAACATTATACCCACTACAAATTATTAAATCCTTCAGTCGATCCACGAGGAAAATATATCCATCCTCATCCATATAACCGATATCACCTGTCCGAAAATAATCCCCCTGGAATACACTCTGTGTGTCTTCAGGACGCTTCCAATAACCTTTCATCACCTGAGGACCTTTAATACATATTTCTCCTCGTTCTCCTTGAGGAACTTCTTGATCTTTTTTCTCAGAAGACATAATGCGGACTTCCGTCCCGGGTAAAGGAATGCCTATAGACCCTGCTTTATTAAGGGCGTAAAAAGGATTAGAGGTGACGCCTGGCGATGTTTCTGAAAGTCCATAAGCTTCTACAAGCTTACACCCCGTCAACTCTTCAAATTTCTTTTTGACTTCGATAGGAAGAGGCGCCCCTCCTGATAAACATGCGTTCAAACTCTTTAAGTTAAAATTCTTAATATTAGGATGGTTGTTAATCATTGTATAAATTGTTGGAACAGCAGGAAAAAATGTAATCTTATGCTTTTGAATCATCTTCATGGCTTCATCCACATTGAATCGTGGAAACATCATGAACATTTCTGAGCCAGATCTGATTGCGAATGTCATAATAGCTGTCATTGCAAAGACATGAAACAGGGGGAGAGCCGCTAAAATACGCTCATTTCCTTCATTAACTTTTGAGAACCACAGACGAGCTTGTTGAGCATTAATATAGATATTCGCATGCGTTAGCATGGCGCCTTTAGGTAACCCTGTGGTGCCGCCCGTATATTGAAAAACGGCAATGTCTTCCTGAGGATCAATCTTGATGACTTTAGGATTCCCTTCATTATTAATGAGCTCTTTAAAACGAACGTGATGCTGATCCCATGACATATTTGCGAGATCCTTCCGTTTTAACAATGGGAACAGAATATTTTTAGGGAAAGGCAAGATATCTTTAACGGGACAAATAATAATTTTTTTAAACTTTGTCTCTTTTTGTGCTGCAAGAATTTTCGAATAAAGAACTTCAAGATCAAGAGTCACCATTATTTCAGTTTCAGAATCCCGAATCTGATCTGCAATTTCTTGGACGACATAAAGAGGACTATAATTGACGACAACGCCCCCTGCTTTTAAGATTCCAAAATAAAAAATGGGGAAATAAGCCGCGTTAGGCATAAAAATACCCACTTTTGTGCCTTTTTTAACGCCGAGATTTTGTAATCCCTTCGCAACTTTATTCACAAGCGACAAAACTTCTTGGTAACTAAATTTTTTCCCTAAAAAATCAATGCATGGTCTTGTAGGAAATCTGCGAGCGCTTTCTTCAAGTAAGTCATAAACGGGCTTGCCAGTAAATTGAACATCCCAAGAAATATCTTCAGGATATTTCTTTAGCCATAAATGTTCAGTTTTTTTTTGTTTACCCATCTTTATTCCTCTTTCCTTATCTGTATCTTGAAATAATTCTTGTTAAAAAATGATTAAAAAAAAAGGTGCGTGATAACCTTCACACACCTTTTTTTTCTTAGCTTAATAAGCGACTAGAAACGCCACTTAATTTGAGCGCTCACTAAATCAACGCTCGTTTTATAGGAACCAACTAAGTTACCACGACTTGCATCGTTAAGTTTGCTTTTAGCCTTACGAACGAATTCATGCGCATAGTTAATGGAAAAAGACACATCCTTAGCTTCAGTTGGAGTCCACGTCGCACCAAGAGCTGCCCAATGACGTTCTTGATCGGGAACGGCAGGTGTTCGGTGATCATCGCGAACAGCCGATGGATCAAAAGCATACCCTGTCCGGAATGTCCATTCTTCAGAAGGACGCCAATTTAAACCAAGATGATAAGAAACCGTATTCCGCCATTTCATCGGCGTAATATCGGGGACTACACCTGGTGTAGCAAAACGGACATTAATTTCTTTCATCCGTTTCCACTGAGTATAATTAACCTCTCCCAATAAAGTCATTTGAGGATGAAAATCCCATGCGGCGCCTAAAATAACGCGTTCTGGTGTTTTTACATCTGCTTTGATGCCTTGATTATTAAAACGAGGCGCATTTAAATAAGGCGCTATGGCTGCGGGTTTTTCAAAATTAGCTTTTCCTGTAAGCTTATGATGAACTTGGCTAGTATAATTCAATCCAAGGCGAACATTCTTTAAAAGACGATAAGCTAAGCCAACGTTCCACCCATAACTCCACTTATCTCCCTTGAGCTTAACTCCTCCATCATAGGCTTGAGATGCTCCAAAAAAAGATCCAAAATCAATCGCGCGAGATAAACGCACATCCATATATTGAATCTGCACGCCTGCACCAATTGCAAATTGCTCATTCACTTTATAGGCAACCGCTGGCATAATATTGATCGTCTTTAATTCTGACCTTAAAGCATGATACCGCCCTTTCCAACCCTCTTCATAGTCAGTTTTAAGGCCCCAGGGGCTTGTAATGGCAAGACCAAACTTCACATCTTTGTTAAAATTCCAGGCTAAATAAGCCGCAGGAACAACTGCATCTTTGCCACCATTCCCCCCATTGCTTCCTGTTAAAGCAGCACCGGATGCAACTTTTGATCCCTTATCCTTAAATTTAATGCTGGGAAGTACAACGGTGCTTGCCACTGCAACTTGATAAGGAGAAGTCATAAACCCTAAAGCTGACGCCGGGTTTCGAGTCATTGTTGTAATATCGCCTTCTTTGACTGAACTTCCTGCAAGGGCTTCACCGATGCTATCGGAATTCCAAAGTTTAGCTTCATAACCACCGGCAATAAGAGGACTTACACTTCCTGCTAAACTTGCAGTAATTAAAACTAATGAGTGAAGTTTCTTCATATTTTCTCCATAAATTTAATTAACCTTTTCACAATAAAGCGATTTTTTTAGTTAAATACAACTAAAAAGCATTCTATTCTTTCTTATCGCGCTGAGAATCTTTTAAGACTTAAAAAAATCCCTCTTTTGATAACTTTTTTCGGGAACCATCTTGCATGGCCGAATCAACCTCATTATAGTCGCCATTAGTCGGAGCGTAGCGCAGCCTGGTAGCGCATCACACTGGGGGTGTGGGGGTCGTGGGTTCAAATCCCGCCGCTCCGACCATTTTGGTACTTTTAAAGGAAATTCCATGAAAATTAACAATAAAATCAAAAAGATTTTAAGTTATTATGAAAGTGATAACCCGGGAACAAAAACGAATCTTGCCCGCCTTTTGACGCATGGCCGACTCGGTAATACCGGACGATTAATCATTCTTCCCGTGGATCAAGGATTTGAACATGGTCCTGGCAGAAGCTTTGCCAGCAATCCCGCCGCCTATGATCCCCATTATCATTATCAACTTGCCGTGGATGCCGGCCTTTCTGCTTATGCCGCTCCCTTGGGCATGCTGGAAGCAGGTGCCGATACTTTTGCCGGCGCTATTCCTACTATTCTAAAAATTAACAGCTCAAACTCACTTCTTCCCTCAACAAAAGAAGCGCGCCTTTCAGATCAAGCTGTCACAGCTTCTATCCAAGATGCTCTCAGATTAGGGTGCATTGGAATTGGCTTTACGATTTATCCAGGCGCAGATGCGAGTTTAGACATGTTTGAGGAAATTCAAGCCCTCGCAGAAGAAGCAAAAGCTTATGGCCTTATCGTCGTTATTTGGTCTTATGCGCGTGGAAATGTTTCTAAAGAAGGCGAAACAGCCATCGACGTGGTCACGTATGGAGCCCATATGGCAGCTCTTTTAGGAGCTCACATTATTAAGGTGAAACTTCCTTCTGCTCATCTTGAAGTTGACGCGGCTCGCAAAGAATATGAAAAATATAAAATTAATGTCTCAACAATGACTGATCGTGTTCGTCATGTTATGCAATGTTGCTTTAATGAACGCCGTCTTGTGGTGTTTTCTGGCGGCGAAACAAAGGACTTAAACGGAGTCTATGAAGATGCGCGCGCGATCCATCATGGCGGAGGTCATGGATCTATTATCGGACGCAATGCTTTCCAAAGACCCCGAGAAGAAGCTCTTGAGTTATTAGATCAATTGACGAAGATTTATCTTGGGAAAGCTTAAAGTTTTTCCTTAATCCCATAAAAAAGCCTCCTTTTAGGAGGCTTTTTTTGTATCATCTGTAAACTTAATTTACTTCTTAAGTCCAAATCCTTGGAAACGATTCTTGAACTTAGACAATTGTCCACCTGTATCCATCAAACGATGTACGCCCGTCCAAGCAGGATGTGTTGTTGGATCAATATCAAGACGAAGGGAATCACCTTCTTTGCCCCATGTAGAACGGGTTTCAAAGCTTGTTCCATCTGTAAAAACAATCTTAACCTTATGATAATCTGGATGGATATCTTTTTTCATGCCAATAGTCCTTATATAAACTCTTACGGTGTTATAACCCTCACCTCTTTTAAATGTCAATCGCTTTGTACACGTTTTAAAGCTTCAAGGACATCCTTCTTTTTTAGAATTTCGCTTAAAACCACTCCTTGCGATTGTTTAGGTCCAAAAACAATATTAAAAGGAACACCTACTCGATTGTAGTGAGTAAGAAAATTCTGAATGTCTTGATCATAACGTGTCCAATCGCCGCGCATCGCAACAACGTGAGGTGATTTTAAGGCCTTTAAAACTTTCTTTTCTTCTAAAACAAAAGCTTTATTGAGCTTACAGGTTAAACACCAATCAGCCGTCACATCCACAAAAACGACTTTTCCGGCTTGAACAAGTTCAGGAATTTTTTGGATATCTAAAGGCTGCCAAAGACTATTCTCCGCCTTTAATGGCGAAACTTGTGTCGTTTTTATGGCTGAAGGCAAAAAAGCCGACAATAAGATGATTAAAAAAGGCCCCCAGACCCATCGACGTAACAACGGACGTTTTTGCCCCACATAAAAAAGAAGAGCCATTGTGAAAATAGCTCCTGTGACCACCAGCATTGCTAACATACTATGAGCTCCCGCAAGAACCCACACTAACCATCCCGTTGTCAAGGCTAAAAGCCCTCCTAAAATACGGGACAAAGTCAGTGTCCAAGGCCCCGCTTTTGGCAGTTTAAGCCACCGCACCGGCAAAAGAGCCCCTAGCCAATAGGGAAGCCCAAAGCCAATTCCCATCACACTAAATAGTAAAATAATTTCAAGCCCGGAGCGCGAGAAAGCATACCCCAAGGCTGTTCCCAAAAAAGGAGCTGTACAAGGGGTGGCCAATAGCGTCGCAAAAACACCAGTCAAATAATCTTCCACTAAGTGCGGAAAATGTTGCCCAAAAATAGCGCTCAATCTCGTTTGAAGTGCGACAGGCAAACCAATCTCATAGAATCCCAATAAATTACAGGTAAATAAGGTTAAGATGGCAATCATAAACACGAGAAAAGTAGGTTGCTGGAAATGCAATCCCCATCCGACTTGAGCTCCTAAAGAATCTAAAGCCATGGCAACAATGCCAAAAATTACAAAGGAAGATAAAATTCCGGCAAACGTCGCCCAAAAACCTAACCGATAATGGAAATCTTGATGAAGACGCTGTTCTTGTCGCGTAATACTCATAAATTTTAAAGACAGAACAGGCAAAACACAGGGCATAAAATTAAGAATAAATCCCCCCACGAAAGCAAATAACACCATAAGAGCAAAACCTACCTCATCCTCAGAAATAAGATCATGAGCTATCGTTTGTTTTGCGCGAAATAGAAGCTCCGAAAAAGGAGTTTCTTCACCACGGTCGCTTTGCAAGTCTACCTTAAAGGTCAATTCTTGAGGAACACATTGCTCTTGGCATAGAATATATTTGAATTTACCGTGAGCCTTGGTGGGTTGACTTGCATTCTTCAGAATATACCGAATAGGAATGATCACCGATTTTTCATAAGAATAAAAATCTATTCCTTCAACATGACGATGTTTGCCCAGCGGCCACAAAATTTGAGCCTCTTTAAAATTTTGTGATTCTTGCCACTCAAAAACAGGAGCAACCGCAGAATTTTCAGGAGAAGGCGCGTTTATCTTAGCCCCTGAAGGAATTTCAAGCCGAAGGCCGAGTAAGACGTCTTGATGGCCTTTCGTTCCTTGAACTGCACTCAAAAGCTCTGCTTTAATCATTTTTGAAGGCTGAGCAGATGTTATCTGTACGCCGACATATAGAAATGCTAAGATAAACTTTAAGTGGTTAAAAACTCTCAATTTGTTAGGCATGACTTGAATACCATTATGCAATTTTTTCTCATCCTACCTTATCTTGGTACTATAAATGAATAAAAATTCTATTTTCACTTCTTCAACAGATGTTTTAACCGGCAAACTTCTCGTGGCAATGCCTCATCTTATGGATCCTCGTTTTACCCATGCCGTGATCCTGATTTGTGGTCATGATAAACAAGGCGCCATGGGGCTTGTTTTAAATCGCTTGATTGATTCCCTTACGCTTCAAGAGCTCTTAGATCAATTAAACATCAAAACGCCTTTCATCACCGATGAAATTCCTATTCATTTCGGAGGTCCGGTTGAAATGGGACGAGGCTTTATTCTTCATTCAACTGATTATTTGCATAAGGCCTCTGTCAAAATCAGTGATGAGATGGCTCTCACAGCGACTGTTGATATTTTAAATGAGATCGCAAGTGGTCATGGCCCGCAAAAAAAGATCTTAGCTTTAGGCTATACAGGCTGGAGTGCTGGGCAATTAGAAGCTGAACTTCAAGAAAATAGTTGGCTCACGGTTGATGCAGATCTTGACCTTGTTTTCACAAAAGAATTAGACCTTCTGTGGAAACAAGTTCTGAATAAAATTGGGGTGAATCCTGAACTTCTCTCCTTAGAATCAGGCCATGCTTAAGCGCTACCTTGAGGCCATTTTTTAATTTTTATAAGGGCTTTTAAAACAATTATTTACCCCTTCCAAAATTTTCTCTAAAAAAATATTAAATCATTGTTATAAAAAGACAATTTATTAAGTACATTTATCGAATTTCCTTGAAAAATGTATCATATTATGATAGGCTAGTAATAGGATGATAAGAGAGTATTTCGCATCTTATACAGGCCTTGCAAAACCTTATAATCCTTTCACTCTCTCTGACATGAATCCTCAAGAAAAAGACTAAAATAGGGATTAAAATCCTTACTTAGGAGAAGAAATAAAGCCTCAACGCTCTTTTTGAGCGAATACCCTCTCTTTGCCTGATGAAAGAGAAGGGAAACCCCTCAGCGTGCGTGACAGGCAGGGTGAAAATGAGGGAGAAGTAGAGCATTTTTGGAATCGACTCTGGAACGTTTAGGATCTCGCAAGTTCTGGAAGATATCAACTAATTGATGTTAGACTAAAATGAATCATGTTCAGCCTACTTGTGTTTAAAAAAACAATTTTAATTTAGTTAATATTAAGTCTTTATTAATATTTTTATCATTTAATTAGATTGTTATTAACTATTTACATGGAGAAACAAATGTTAAAGAAAATAGTACTTACATCCATTATGTTGGGTTGTTTTGTGAGTGGCGCTGAAGCTACTGATGCATCACAACAATGTAGAGAGAGAGCGCGTGAAAATAGAGATCATGCCCTTGATAGCATTAGAGAAAATCGCGACATTCTACCTCATGATAGACAACGCGAAATAGAACGCATTCATCGCGAATATGACGAAGCTATTGCAAATTGTTAATTCGTTAACTTAAAAATTTGTTTAATAGAGGGCATATCAATATATGCTCTCTATCATTTTACACTTCTTTAGGTTTGACAATTATCTTTACGTTGTCAGCTTAATTTTTCCGCTGCACGACAAAAGTACATGTCTCTAACAAAGCCTCACGAATAAGGCTTGACGGAAAAGTATAGAGAGCTTGTTTGGCTTTTTGGAGATATTGTTGCGCCAGACACAGCGTTTTTTCGAACGCTTGATGCTTTTCTAATAATGCATGAGCTTGTTTAAAATCTCCTTCTTCTTGAGTGAGAGTAACCATCACGCGGTGCCAAAATTTTTTCTCAGCCACATCACTTTCTTGATAACTATGAATCACGGGGAGTGTAATTTTTCCTTCACGAAAATCATCGCCGACAGCCTTGCCGAGCGTTTTTTCATCTGCCGTATAATCTAAAACATCATCTACTAACTGAAAAGCCATCCCCAAACTATGCCCAAATTCTTGTAAGTTTTTCTCTTCCTCAACAGTCCTTTGAGCAATGATCGCCCCAATACGCGCAGCAGCTTCAAAAAGAGTTGCGGTTTTAGCATGGACGATTTCAAGATATTTTTCAGTCGTCATTGCAAGATCATTAATATGCAAAAGTTGCAAAACTTCGCCTTGAGCAATTGTTGCTGAAACTTTGGAAAGTACTTTCAACGCGGGAAGAGATTCTTGTTCAACCATCAGTTCAAAAGCACGACTAAATAAAAAGTCCCCCACCAATACTGAGGATTGATTTCCCCATAATTGATTTGCAGAAGCTTGCCCTCGTCGTAAGCCACTTTCATCAACCACATCATCATGTAAAAGCGTTGCTGTATGAATAAATTCAACACTTGCAGCTAATGAGATCGCCTTTTCCCCTTGATATCCGAAAAGTTGAGCGCAAGCCAGAGTAAGCACCGGCCTCAACCGCTTTCCTCCACTCTTAATCAAATAACCTGCAATCTCGGGTATTAAAGTAACCGGACTTTGAAGTCTCTCCAAAATTATATCGTTAACATGAGCAAGATCAGTTTTCACAAGAGACATTAATGGCTCTAAACTAGCTAATTTCCGATGTTCTTCTTTAAAAATTTTTAACTCTTCTTGTGCCATTCGCGCCCCTCTTTTTAATAAGCTAATCTTCTCTCTTTCAAAAATTAGCTAACATGACTATGCTACGGACTCAGAACTTATAATATAACCTTATTTTCTTTACCAGGAATGTCATGAACACGACAATGGATACTTTATTGAATGGTCAAATTCTTTTAGAGCAACCTCAAGAAGGTTATCGCGTTGCGATTGACCCTATTTTTTTAGCGGCCTCAATTCCTACCACTCCCGGTGAAACAGTTTTGGATGTGGGAACTGGCGTCGGTGCAGCCTTATTGTGTCTCGCTCATCGTGCCTCAAATATCCGTGTTGTGGGACTCGAAGTCCAACAAGAACTCGGACGTCTTGCCACAAAGAACGTTCGCGCGAATCAAATGCAAGACCGGTGCGAGATTATCATTGGAAATCTTTTAAGACTTCCCCCCCGCCTTGCGGCTGGTTCTTTTCATCATATTATGGCGAATCCTCCTTATTTTGAGGAAAAAAACGCAACTCTTTCGAAAATTGATAACAAACGATTCTCAAACATGGAAAGTGAAGCCACCCTCTTGGATTGGGTCAATTTTGCTTATCTTATGGTTCGTCCAAAAGGATCCGTAAGTTTTATCTATCCCGTCGACCGGATGGATGCCCTTCTTGCCCTGATGCATCAAAAATTCGGTGAAATTATTGTTTATCCCTTGTGGCCGATGATGGGGAAAGATGCTAAACGCGTCATCATTCGAGGACGTAAAAATATCTTGGGTCCAACGCGCCTTTCACAAGGCTTAATTCTTCATGAGAAAAATGGAAAAATTACCCCTGAAGTAGAAAATATCTTAAGACAGGGATTTGCGCTTGAATTCTAAAATTAATGATCTCTTTTGTGTAGCTGGCGTTTTAAAAAGAAATGACCTCTACTTAATCGCAAAAAGACCAGAAGGAAAACCTTTCGCAGGTCTTTGGGAATTTCCTGGCGGAAAAATACATCCTCAAGAAACACCGATAGACGCTCTTGTTCGAGAACTTTATGAAGAGCTTGGCATACATATCACCACCCGTGCTCTCCAAAAAATTATTGACGTGTCTTACGCTTACCCAGATTTTAATCTTTTGATGCCAACTTTTTTATGTACAAACTGGGAAAAAGAACCTCAAGGATGTGAAGGGCAAACACTTCAATGGGTCTCTCTTCAAGAATTGTCTCATTATGAGATGCTTCCTGCAAGTGCGGCAATCATTCATTCCCTTCAAAAACTTTTTTCAGAATAGATGATATATTATTCTCTTGATGCGCAAAATCTCTCCGCTTCTTTTAGTAAACATCCCTTATTTTCAAATGTGAATTTTTCAATAAAATCGACTGAAATCCTTAAAATTATAGGGGCTAATGGCTCAGGAAAAACAACCCTTCTTCGCATTATCGCCGGCCTATCTCTCCCGTTAGACGGAAAATTACAGTGGAGATCTGAAGGTCACCTTTTATCGCCTTCGATTGAGTCAACTTTTGTCTCTGTTAATCCTCCCCTTAAAAATAACTTTAGAGTTTTTGAACAGCTCCATTTTTGGCAACTCTTGAGAGGAAAACTTCCGTCACGATCGCCTTCAAACCTAATAAAAGAATTTGAAAAAATTTTAGATCATTTTGGCTTGCAAGATTTATGGGATACCCCTATTTGTTATCTTTCTGCAGGACAACGGCAATCTCTCAATCTTTGCCAACTCTTTTTAAAAGAAACACCCTTATGGATTTTAGATGAACCTTTTGCTCATCTTGATGCAAGACAAGCCGATCGTCTTTCTCAAGTAATGGCTTTACACTTGTCAAAACAAGGGGTGATTATCATAGCTTTTCCGCATGACTTGCTTCCTCTTGAAGGGCAACTTCTTCATTTGGAAGATTTCAAGCCTATGCAATCAATCCAAGAGGATAATAGATGGTAAAAGCTTTTTGGATCTTATTTTATTTTGAACTTAAAGGATACGAAAACGCCCAAAATATTTGGAATCCATTGGCATTTTTATTAACATGCTTTAGCCTTTTACTTATTAGTGTTGATCCTTCTCTGCTGATGTCATCTAGCGGCCTCAGCTTATTTTGGATTATTTTTCTTTTTATTGTTAATTTAAATTTTTCTCGATTCTTACAAGACGATTATGAAGATGGAACTATTGATTTATTCCGTTTATCCCCTTTTGCATTTGAATGGATCCTTATGATAAAATTCTTAGGTCGTTGGGCTCGCCTCATGGGACCTTTCCTCTTATTTTTACTGTTTGCAGGATTTATGTTTGGCGTCCCTGGTGAGCAATATGGGCAAGCTCTTATCTGTTTTTTCGTAAGTTCTCTTTTTTTATGCGCAACGACAGCTTTTATTTCAATTATTTCTTTAGGAGGAAAAAACTCTACTTATTTAGGGCCGTTATTGAGTCTTCCCTTAAACATTCCTCTTTTAATTATCAATGGGATTGAGCTAAATTTCGCCTCAAAACTCTCTTATCTCAGTAGTTTTTTGGCGCTCATTTTTCCCCTTTTTCTCTTGGCGAAACATTCTATATTCATGATTAAGAATCCCCAAGACGTCGAGCCTCATCAAGCAATAAGATAGGGATTCCATCCCGAATAGGATATGCTAATCCTGCTTTATCACTTACTAATTCATTCGTTTCTGCATCATATCGCAACACTGTTTTTGTCTGCGGACAGACTAAAATCTCAAGTAATTTGGGATCAATAGGAACAGGCGTGTGACTCATTTATTTTTTACTCCACTAATGTTTAAACCATGAGGCTTGCGAATTTTTTAAAAAAGCAATTTCTAGTAAAGCTGTCATCATTTGTGTCCGTTCAATTAAAGTCGGAGACTCCAAAAGAGCTTGCTTTTCTTGGGGCTCAAAGGGATACAATAATGTCAAAGAACTAATTAGACGTTCATTGGAGGCCATTTTGATTTCATCCCAATTTGCAATTAAATCAGATGATGAAAAATAAACCTTTACCAAATCTAAAAGTTTCTCTCGCTCAATCTCATTCTCTTTTTCTTCATAAATATCAAATGAAAAAGTTTCATAAGAAACTGAGTGAATAAAATATGGTTTTGATGTTTCTTGTGGGTCAAGCAAGTTGAAACGACATACTCCTGATAAAATAACGAAATAATCCCCTTCTTCGCCTTCAGAGAATGTTGTGATTTTTCCTAAACAACCAGAACGAAAGAGTTTTTCTCCTTCTGCTCGTTTATCTGCCTGAACGACGCCCACATAGCGGTCCGTCTTCAAGGCTTCTTCTATAAGGAGTTTATGTTTATCCTCCATCAGGTGAATAGGGAGCTTCCCCCGAGGAAGCAATATAATGCCGGGCAAGTCTAAAATAGCAAGTTTTGTTGGGAAGTGGGAAAGATTAAGGTGCATGATCCTCTACTTAAGAAAATAATAATGATGATAATCTCTTACGAGCCTGAATTGTCAAGGGGGCATTACTTCCCAAGGCTTCAAAAAACTTTAAAATTTGCTTTTTTGCTGCACCATCTTCCCAATGAGGCGCCGTTTCTAAGCTTTGGAAAGTCAATTCTAAAGCCTGCTCAATCTTGCCTGCGGCAAAAAACTGTAAGGCCAGATCAAGTTGAATTTGTTGATTTGTAGGATTTTTCTCAAACTTCACCTTTAAAATATCAAAACCCTCTAATGAATTTCCCTTTTCTAACAACGCTAAAGTTGCTTTTAATGTTTTAACTTCTTCTGAAGTATCTTCAGGAGGGAACATGTCAACATAGATTTTTGCTTTCTCATAAGAGGCTGTTGCCAAGTAACTTCTGGCAATTCCTCCTAAAGCGCGTATATTTTGAGGCTCTTTTTCAAGAACCCGCGCATAGCAGCTAATTGCTGAAATAAAGTCATCTTGTTGTCGTGCATGATCTGCCATATCAAGTAATTCTTCAAAGGGAGAAATCTGAGCTCCTAACAACTTTGCGATGAAACTCTTGATCTGAGTAAGACCTAGACTTCCCGAAAATCCATCCACAGGTTGTCCATCTTGAAATGCAAGCACTGTAGGCAATGATTGAATATGACACTGTTGAGCCAGTTCCGGATAAAGTTCTGTGTCAATCTTCACAAGCTGCACTTTTCCCTTCACTTCAAGAACAGCTTTTTCAAGTAAAGGCTTTAGCTGTAAACAAGGTCCGCACCATTCTGCCCAAAAATCGACAAGAACTAGCGTTTTTTTAGATTCTTCGATAACCTTTTCTATAAAAGTGGCAGGGGTACCATCACTGATAAAATCTTGTGTTTGCTGTGTTGATGAAGAATTAAGGATGAATGACATAGATATTTTGACCTTTTTTTCACTAAAAAATTTTACAGCGCCTTAAAAAAGTGAACCTTGAGAATGTGAGTTCACTGTTGTGCTTTTTTCCGCTTCTGATTGTATCTTTGCAAGCTTATCACCGTCTTGAAATGTTAAAGTAACAATTTGTTGAGGACGCAATTCCTCTGTTTTTTTTACTATTTCTCCTTTGGAAGATCGAACCAAGCAAAAACCACGTTCTAAGGTTCGATGAAAAGAATAACTCTGAAGTAACTGGGCCATGTTTTGAAAAGAAAGCAACCTCTGTTCGATATATTGCTTCCCACTCAAATTAAGCCTATTTGAAAGATTATGAATGTTTATTTCGGACTGAGCGAGTAGCATCCGAGGATGTTTTAATTGAACAACTAAGGTCTTTAGACGTTGCTCTATGTGGGTAAAAAAAATCGTTTTTGTATTCAAAAAACGCTCATTCCAATCATCAAAATATTGAGTGGCTCCTTCATTATATCTTAAAAGGCCTCGATTTAAACGTTCCAATAATTTTGCACTGATGTCTAATAACTCACGTCGCACGGGAACAGCTCTCTCTGCTGCCGCTGTAGGTGTGGGAGCGCGCCAATCAGCTGCAAAATCAATTAAAGTCGTATCAGTCTCATGACCCACTGCCGAGATAATCGGAATATGACTTCTAGCAACGGCACGAACAACAATTTCTTCATTAAAAGACCAAAGATCTTCGAGGCTTCCCCCTCCTCTGGCAACAATCAATAAATCAGGACGAGGAATAGTCCCCTCGAAGGTCAAACGATTGAAGCTTTCAATCGCTGTCGCAATTTGTGCTGCAGCACCTTCTCCTTGAACTAAAACAGGCCACACAATCACGTGTCGCGGAAATCGATCTTGAAGACGATGAAGAATATCTCTAATAACGGCGCCAGTAGCGGAAGTAACCACTCCGATCACCTGGGGAATAAACGGAAGGGATTTCTTTCTCTCTTCAGCAAAAAGGCCTTCAGCCGCGAGTTTACGGCGACGCTCTTCCAAAATTTTTAAAAGAGCACCTTCCCCTGCTATTTCCATTGCTTCAACAACTATTTGGTATTTTGACCTGGCGGGATAACTTGTAATACGCCCCGTGCAAATAACTTCCATGCCATCAACAGGTTTAAAAGGCAATCGCCCATAAACCCCTTTCCAACACACTCCGTCTAAAACAGATTGTTCATCCTTTAAAGCAAAATAAAAATGTCCTGATGTGTGAAGCTTAGCCCCTGAAATTTCCCCTTTAATTCGGATAAAATTAAAGGCTTGTTCAAGCGTATTCTTAATGGAATAAGCAACGGCACTTACACTCAACGGTTCAGGTAAGAAAGTTTCATGATGCTCAGGAATAAAACTCATTAAATTATTCTTTCTGAGAGAGGATTAAATATAAACTGTTATTTTGAGCTTTGTTTTGCTTTCATCCAAACGTACACGGGAAGACTAGAAAATAAAAAGAGGCTGCCTAAAAAGACAACTTCCGTTCCAGCTCCAGTAATCGTCCACATAGCATAAATTATCCCAACAAGAGGAACAAGCATTGCTTTCGAAAATCGCAGTTGATCTTTATTTTTGTTTTCTTGCAACAAAAGCAAGAGTTCTGCAGCACTTGAGTATAAATAAGGCAATAAAATAGCAAATGTCGTCAAATTCACAATAAACTTGAATTGTTCAACGAGGCCAACTTCATAATTCATAGCCAACAGCAAAGTAATAAGAAAACTTGAAAAAATAAGCCCAAAAATAGGAATCCCTTTTTGAGAGACTTTACCGAAGGAAGCAGGAAATAAACCATCCCGGGCAGCAGCCATTGGAATTTGTCCCTGGATAAGAATCCAACCATTTAAGGTTCCAAAACAAGAAAAAGTTGCTGCAGCCGCAATGATCGGTCCTGCCCAAGATCCAAACAAAACTTCACTGACTTGAGAGAAAGGAGAGCATGCCCCAACAACCTCGCTCGAAGGCACAACACCAAAAACAACAAAATTGCTCAAAATATAAATAAAAGCGGCGATAAGTGTTCCCCAGACTGTTGCTCGTGGAATAGTCTTTTTAGGATTTTGAACTTGTTCTGCGGGGATTGTGGCCGATTCTAATCCCATAAAACTAAACAAGGTCAATGCTGCAGCCTGTTGAATCGTAAAAAATACATTTTCAGTATTCCCTAAGAAAGGGGCAAAATTAGCCTTATCAACTTTAAAAAAGCCAAAAATAATAATTGCGATTAAGGGAACAAGTTTCAGAGCTGTTGTTAGGACTTGGATATTTCCAACATGACGCAAACTTAGAGCATTGATAGCTGTTAATAGCCATAGAATTCCTATAGACATTAAAAAGCTATAGGTCGGTGTCGTCATCAGCGCAGGCCAAAAGTAACTTAAGAAATTAACAAAAGCGATAGCAACAGCTGCATTACTAACCCAATTTGCAATCCAATACGTCCAAGCCATTTGAAATCCCACAAAATCACCAAATACAAGACGACTATAAATATAAGGCCCCCCACTCTGTGGGAAGCGACGACTCAGATTAGCAAATGTTAAAGCCAGAAAAATCGCGCCTATTGAGGTTACCAGCCACCCCAAGAGACTTATTGAACCAAAAGATGCAAGAACTGAAGGAAGCAAGAAAATACTTGTTCCAACCATATTGCCAACAACAAGAGCTGTAGAGCGAAAAATGCCAAAAGCAGGCTTTTGAGTCGATGTCACTTATTTGATCCTATGCGGGCTTAAGCCGCTTTTTTAAAATGGTTTTGTAGCGTGTTTAAAGAAGATTCTTTTATCACTAAAATTGAAATAATTAAAACACAAACTACAGAACAAATAAGCTGTACCCATGCAATTGGCAAGACCGTATCGTCAAAAAAATTACTGACAACAGAGACAGTTACGGCCGGAATTAAAGATTCAAAACCTCCCATCATTGCAGAAGCCGCCCCCCTAAGATCTGGAAAAACATCAAGAGCACGTGTTGCTGTATTTGCAAATACCAGCCCCATACCAATAGAATAAATTCCCATTAAAGCCGTTATGTAGAAAGGGTCAGCTACCGCCATAAATGCATACAATAAGAACAAGATACTTCCAATTGTACAAATAATAAGGCCATAGATTAAGACAATATTTACTCCTACTTTCGTCACACAAAAGCGATTTAAATTTGATCCAATAATAAAGGCAAAAACAAGAGCCATTTGATAATAACCAAAATGGATCAATTCAACTTTTAAAACATCCATAAGAATGTAAGGGATGGCAGAAATATATCCCCACCATCCTGCGTACAATAAGGCGGAAATCATCGCATATCCTGAAAAAAGCGGGTTTTTAATGATTGTACAGTAGTTCAAAAAAAGCATCTTAAGAGAAAGTTTCATCCGCTTTTCTGGTAATAACGTTTCCTTAAGCGCAACTGCCATAACGAGAGTCACTATCAAAGCAAGAGCAGAAACAACAAAAAAAGTTGCACGCCATCCTGAAGTTGCAACGACTTGAGTCCCAATAATAGGCGCAATTCCTGGCGCAAAGGCGATCACCATATACATTGTTGAAAGGATACGAGAACATCTCTCTTCTTGGTAAAGATCTTTTACCATGGCGATCCCCACAATCCAAGAAACACTTCCCCCTAGTCCTTGAATAAAACGGGCCCCTATAAGGAATTCCATTGTAGGCGCCATCCCTCCTAGAAATGCGCCAAATGTAAAAATTGTCATTCCTAAAATAAGCGTAAACCTACGCCCCAAACGATCGGAAAGTGGACCATAAATTGTTCCTGAGATAAAAAGTGCAAATAAATGGCCACTCAGTGTTAAGGCAACGATCTCTTCTTCAACATGAAAATAGTGAGAAAGAAGTGGCAAACTTGGAATATACATATCCACTGCCATTTCAGTTGCTGCGATTGCCAGCACTAAAATCACAGGCACTAACCAATCAAATCTTTTATCCATTTATTCCCTTTGATATATCTGAAATGTATCTCTCATTAAGTATAATGAATCCTACCCAAGTTCCTATGTTCTCTTTTAAATATGCCTTTTTATCTTCTTCATGTTTAAGGAAAAATGCTAATAAAAAATTATAGGGGGTCCCTTTATTTTTCCATATCCTTTATATTTCATTTATTTATCAAATACTTGAGTTTTTTACTTTCTAAATTCTTTTGGCTTTGCGTCTTCTCCTTGCAGCTCAGATTAAGGAATGATAGAACTTGGTTATGAAAAAACGATTTATTGATATTGAAAGACGAGGCTTAATGCTCGTTCTCTCGTCTCCTTCAGGCGCAGGGAAAACTTCTTTAGCGCGAAAATTACTCGAAACTGATCTCCAATTGATGCTTTCAATCTCAATTACAACAAGAAAACAAAGACCTGGTGAAATCCATAGTCGCGATTACTTCTTCGTCACACCTCTTGAATTTGCAAAATTACGAGATGAAGGTGAGCTCCTTGAACATGCGCGCGTTTTTGACAATGATTATGGAACACCGCGTGCGCCTGTTGAAAAAGCCTTATCCCAAGGAAAAGATGTTCTTTTTGATATTGATTGGCAAGGTACTCAGGCCCTTAGCCAAACAGCTCGTGGAGATATGGTAACGATTTTTATTTTACCCCCTTCCTGCGAGACTCTTGAAGAACGTTTAAAAAATCGCGCCCAAGATTCAGAAGAAGTCGTCAGTGCGCGCATGGCAAAGGCCGTTGACGAAATGAGTCATTGGGCTGAATACGATTATGTTATTGTTAATGAAGATTTTGAGCAAAGTGTGGCAGACATTCAAGCTATTTTGGTTGCAGAACGGCTTAAACGTCAACGTCAGATTGGACTTTCCACTTTCGTAAATAATTTACGTCATGTGTACTAAGAAAGAATCTTTCAGCTCGATACTGAATGATTTTCTGTGCCAAAGTGAGAAGTCTTAAGAGCCTTTCTTAATAACATCGTCCCCATAAAGGCAGAAAATAAAGATCCTAAAATTACACCGAGTTCCATCTGATTCGTATAAGTTTTATCTTCAAATGACAGAGTTCCAATAAATAAACTAAACGTGAAACCTATCCCACAAAGGACATTAATTGCCCCATATATTCTCCAACTTATGTCACAAGGAAGTCTACATAATCCCATCTTAATAGCCGTAAAAGAGAATCCCATAATCCCGAGGGGTTTCCCAATAAATAAGCCTGCGATAATTCCCAGTGTAATTGATGAATAAAAATCAGGTATCGACAATTCTTTAAAAGCAACTTCACAATTTAAAAAAGCAAAAATAGGTAAAATTATTAAAGCCACAAAAGGATGAAGAGAGTGTTCGAGTCTTTTTAAAGGAGAAGATGCTTTTTGATCTAACTCTTTGACCCTGAGAGGAATAAAAGCACCCAGAAGAACGCCTGCAAGCGTTCCATGGACGCCCGCTTCTACGAGAGATAACCAAAGCCCTATTCCTAAAACTAAGTAGATACTAAGCTTACTGACTTTTAATAGATTAATAACAGTCAAGAGAAGCAGAATAAGAACAGCAATAAGAAGCGGAATATAATTTATGGAAGCAGTATAAAAAATAGCTAACACCATTACCGCAATAATATCATCAATAATTGAAAGAGCGACGACAAATAAACGCAAGGTAAGCGGTATTTTCGTCGAAAAGAATGAGAGTATACCAAGAATAAAAGCTGTATCTGTGGCAATTGGAATCGCCCATCCTTTTGCCTGTAAAGAATCATCGCCATTAATAAAATAATAAACAATAGCGGGCACGATGGCTCCCCCAAAGGCTCCGATGATCGGGAGCTTAAGGTTTTCTCGAGACGTAAATTCTCCTTCCAAAAAATGATATTTAGCCTCAAGCGTAATTGTTAGGAAAAAGATCGCCATCAACCCATCATTTGTCCATTTTATGAGAGGCTTATGAAGTCCAAAATCACCGACTGTAATACTGATAGGGAGGTTTATAAGGTTAAGGTAAATATCATAAAGACTACTATTACTTATGCATAACGCCAAAATCATTCCACTAAAGAGCAAGATCCCCGACAAAGATTCGATATTGATATATTGTTGGATTCTATTCTTCATTAACTTCTTTCCCTGCAAAACAGTATTAAGAAGTTATACCAGTAACTCTATTAAAGAATTGTAAATGTCTGTGTTGTGTGCCTTATTTTATTGGCTTTATATAGATGGTTTATAATTTACACTTAACTGTTCTTGAGAAATTCCAAGCTCTTTCCCGAAATTTTTTAATCTTTCTTCAAGGTCTGAAAGAGCCTGTTTTTGATCAGAATGGATTATTGACGGGAAAAGTCTCAAATTCCCTTCTGGTACTTTTTTAAAAAAAGCGTCAATAAATTCTTTAAGTTCTTCTTCTTTTAAAGAGCTACTTAAAACTAAACTTTCTAATTTAGAAGGAAAATAATCTAATAATGATAAAAATTCATTATGCACAGTTAAACACAGGCCTTCTAACTTTTTAAATTGAGGAAGCATGTTCAAAAATTCCGTTAAGTCTGCGTTCCAATCATTAATAGCTAACGATGTTATAGCTGGAGCAGTAAGCTCAACCCAATTCTTTTTACTATTTTTATACGCCCACACGATCGCCTGCTCTATAGTGGCTGAGAGCTCTTGATTTTCAAGATACCCTTCCATAATTTGTGGGTTGCAAGAAATTATGGCACACATTTTCTCATCAGTAAGAACCGGATTATCTCCTATTGTAAGAGAAATTAACATTGAAGTCAGTTGATTGATTGCATGATAATCCTGTAAATTTAATACTGACGCCATTAAAGACCGTGCAAAATTTTCTAAAAATCCAAGCCGATTCCTAAAAATAAGCTCAATAAAAGACAGTTTAGTTTTAAGTGATCTAACATCGACACCATAACAAAACGAAGAAAGCTCTGAAGGTGATAAGCGAGAGCTTTGTTCCCTCAAAAAATCTAAACTTAAAAATTGGGGAGATATTTCTCTTAAAAGCGATGTAGATAAGAACTGTTCTGTAGGAACAGTTTTACGCCAATTATTTTCTTCATCTTCGCACACTTCAATATTTGAGTGCATTGTCGTAATATGCCATATAAAGCTTTTCTTATCATTAACTTTAAAAATAAGATCACCAAAATAGTCTTTTAATTCTTCCTTTCTTAAAGATTCCTCAAGTTCTGCTTCAAAAGAAAATTTTTGATTTAATTCTGCTATTGCATTTTCAATAGCTTCTTCTCCCTCTTCAAAATGAATAAGAGGAATTTCTTCAGGAGAATCTGCAAGAACTAAGTTAAGGCAATTCAGAATATTCATAATTCCAGCCTTCAATTCATAGGTTCTTTTTTCACGAGGTGCCGTCCCAGGTTTGCAATAAACAACTCCTTTTCTGGCAGATAACATCGTCGCCCATTCATCATGCACTTCTGGTGAAAAGTGTGTGGTAGGATCTGGATGTTGCTTAAAAATTTTATAAGCTAAAGAAGTTAAAGGGAATGCGTTTATATCTTGATGATAACCTTGTTCCCCTTTCCGTCGAGAGATAAAATGTAAGAAGTTAAAGCACGATGTTTCAACACAATTCGCAAAAGACTGCCCCTTATATCTTGATGTACCATAAGGAATAAGAGGTGGCAAAAAAGCATCAAAAAGTTGATATCCCCAAGAAAGAAGAGCAAGTTTCTCAGAATTTAAAAGTATTTCTTCACTTCCAGGTGACCTTTCTAAAACCATTGCTTTCCAAGGTTCATATTTAGCGAGCGAAAAGCGTGATTTAATGTGAGGCATGACCTCATCTGAAGAAACATCAAGTAGACCAGAAAACCAATCGGCAATATCCGACTCATTTTTTGCCTTCATCCAGAAGTAAGTTACCAAAGCTCTTTGAACAATAAATGCTGGATAAGAATAACTTCTTTCATCATTTCGTTGCTGGGAAAGCGCCTGAATAAGAGTTTCAACAAAAATAAATTTTTTAAATTGAGCCTTATTTTCTTCTAAAAACAGCTCATCTTTACATCTATGTTTAAAGCCATTTATTTCAGCTAGTTGTGCTTCAATTAATTTTCTACCCTTAAATGCTTTATATTTATTATATTGATCCCAATAAAGAATATAATCCTCTAATTCATTATCTTTTAGTAATCCTTTCTCAAAAAGATCATTTTTTTCAATAGATTTAAGTGCTTTTGTATATTTATCTGGGTCATCTTGAGTAAAGTCTACATCTTCTAAATCTTCTTCTGAAATTCCATTCAGAAGTTTAGCAGTATATAAAGCTAAATTCTTCTTAAAGTCATACGCAAGAAAAGCTTTATAATGGGTTATACACTCTTTTAAACTCACAGCAGGAACATCAAAGAAAGATGTTTTTTCTTCCCTCTCTTCCAAAGGAAATAGCTGATGAAGCGAGTCTCTAAGTGTTTGCTCACTTTTTTCAACCTCAGAAATCATACTACCTTCGTCAATTTTGCGGGACATCATTCCTAAAGTTTTAAAGGAGGCTGAGTTAATAGGGTCTGAAATTGTTTGGTTAGGTTGAAGCTCAATGCTCCCTGGAGACGGAAAAAGAAGTTGTAAAATACTCGAGATGGAATCTTGAGGACAAAAAACTATCCCATCATCAAAAGAAATAGCTTGAAAATGAACAGGAAACTCAGGGTTCCATTGACCATAATTCCCAAAAAATCTTCCATTTTTTATTCTTTCCTTCTCACTAAACCTTAATGACGGAGAATAATAGAGCGCAGAAGGATAACCTTTTGAAAAGAGTTTAGACTGTACAAATTTATCCAAACCATCAAAAAAATATAAATCCGTTGCCTTTAAGGAAGTCGACAAGATGATCAAAAAACTAAGACGCAAAATGAAACGTTGGATCATGTCAAAAATTTAAACCAAAAAGTTAAGAATTATTGGGAAGAAATTTGATGACTATAGTAGATCTTGGCAAATTATGTGTCAAGATTATCGTTAAAGCTTAAAGCCTTCCCCTAAGTAAACACGCCTTACATTTTTATCGGCAATAATTTCAGAAGGAGTTCCTTGCATCAACACATACCCATCATTCATGATATAGGCGCGATCAACAATATCAAGGGTTTCACGCACGTTGTGATCTGTAATGAGGACACCAATATTGCGATCTTTAAGGTGAGAAATAAGTTCACGAATATCGTGAACAGCAATAGGGTCAATTCCTGCGAGAGGTTCATCAAGCATGATAAAATGAGGGTGGGTCGCTAAAGCTCTCGCGATTTCAACGCGACGACGCTCTCCCCCTGAGAGTGTAATAGCCACTGAGCGTCTTAGATGCGTAATCATAAACTCTGAAAGCAAACCTTCTAACATATCTTCACGTTCATCAGAATCTTTCACCGTTACTTCAAGAACTGCTTTTATATTCTCTTCAACTGTCAGCCCCCTAAAAATAGAGGCTTCTTGAGGAAGATATCCTATTCCTAGGCGAGCACGACGATACATGGGTAAAGCCCCAATTTCATAACCATCAAAATATATCTGGCCTTGATCGGGTTTTACCAATCCTGCGATCATTGAAAAACAAGTTGTCTTTCCTGCACCATTCGGTCCAAGTAACCCAACTGCTTCGCCTCTTTGCACATGAAGAGAAACATCTTTTACAACAGGTCGTTTGCGGTAGCTTTTACCAAGCATTATAGCTTCCAAGCCTGTTCCTTTTAAAAGAGATGTCGTGGGTTGAGAAGAAGCCATAATTTTATCTTATTGTTCTCTGCGTTTTAGGTAAAATAAGCACTTTTACACGATTCGGTGCGGTTTTTACTTTTTTATCTTGTTCTTGTATTGGAGATTTTCTTAACATTTTACTGATGCCTTTGTCGAGGTCAACTTCAGCATAAGCACCATGCATTTGCCCCTCTTCGTTTGTGATTTGAACATCTTCTTTTAATATTACGACATCCTTCTCTGGTTGATAATGACCATATTTCGCTTTCGCAATTTCTTTTTGGGTCACAATAATCACGTTATTAAAGGCCTCAATTTCATCAAGATTATATTTTCTTGTTGCATCTTTTTTGATATGCGCTTTCAAAAGTTCAGCTTCAATAATTTTATCAGGAGAACTCATGATGGCATGCCCACTTGCCTCAATTTTATATAATTCATTTTTTGAATGTGCTGTTGATCTGAAATACGTTACGAGCTTGTCACACTTTAATTTGTACGCTTTATGGATCACTTCAACATTTCCATAAGCCGTACACATATTTTTATCACGCTCACAGATAATTCCATTATCAGAATTAATTTCGATCGGAACTTCTGCCTTTTCAATAGGTTGCTCTTTAATTTTTGCGTATGCAAAATTAGAAATCAACCAACCACTCCCCATAAAACACCAGAATAGGAGACTATTTTTCATGAGAAAGACCAACTTTTTTATTATCAGGAGACTCTGATGCATTCAATATAAGGGTGCTTTTTCCTATAAAGTGAATCTTATTCCCCTCATTTTCTATTTTAAAACCTTGAGCAACAATTTCGCTTGAAGGCCCTTTCCCTACAATTGGCTTAGACCCTTCAATACTTTTACCATTTGTGTCAATTGACGCCGAGTCCGTCGTGAATTCGTAGCCTGAGCTTGTTTTTAATTTAACATTTTTTTCATAATTTAAAAATTTTGTATTTTGATGAAAGATTCCTTGATCTCCATTAATTTCAATTTCTATTCCATTATGAAGAATATGCTTACTAAACGGTTGTTCAAGTCCAATCTTTTCTGAAGAAACTTGTTCAGCACTTTGGGCATCAATATTAAAAGGGCGTCGATCTTTATCATAGGAATGCATTCGTGGCTGCTGAATCCTATTTTGCACTGCAAGATGTTTAAAGCTATTGTCTCCTTGCGATTCTATCGAATTTAGAAATTTCTCTATTTGTGGCCAAGCAATTAAAGTTACTCCCATTAATATAATTACCGCACATG
The DNA here is from genome assembly GCA_017307065.1 of Candidatus Paracaedimonas acanthamoebae. Taxonomy (NCBI): domain Bacteria; kingdom Pseudomonadati; phylum Pseudomonadota; class Alphaproteobacteria; order Holosporales; family Caedimonadaceae; genus Candidatus Paracaedimonas; species Candidatus Paracaedimonas acanthamoebae. The sequence goes on along the minus strand of JAFKGL010000010.1, from coordinate 26,508 downwards.
AAAACTTTCTCAAAAAAATGATCTTTTCTGAACGACGTTGATGTTGTTGCTGCAATTCTTGACTTAATGGTTTTCCTTTAAGAGAGGCATAGAGTTTATTTTTTATGGAATTCATCGCTTCTTCTATCGCTTATTAAGAAATATTCGCTCTTAAAAAGTCATGTATATGAACAATCCCCACGACGTGATCTACTTCCAGTTTATTTTCAACAATAAAAAGAGTTGTCACTTGTTTTTCATTCATAAAAGCAAGCGCCTCTTCCGCCAGAGCTCCGGCATGAATAGTGTAAGGATGAGTTGTCATGACTTCTTCTACTAAAGCTGAAAAAAGATTTGCATTCATATGACGTCGCAAATCTCCATCCGTAATAATTCCAACTAAAGTTCCTGATGTTTCTACAACTCCCACACATCCAAATCCATGAGAGGTCATGGCTAAAATAGCCTCATTCATAGAAGTCCCAGGACTCACAAGAGGGACTTTCTCATTTTTATGCATAATCTGAGAAACTCTTGTCAAACGCTGACCTAATTTCCCCCCAGGATGAAAAACGCCAAAATCTTCAGGAGAAAAATCTCTAAAATTCAAAAGTGTCGTTGCCAACGCATCTCCCAACGCAAGCATCATTGTCGTTGAGGTTGTCGGCGCAAGTCCTAAAGGGCAAGCTTCTTCTATTGAAGGTAAGAGTAAAGTGACCGTTGATGTTTCCGCAAGAGTACTCCCTTTTTTTTGTGTAATCGCAATTAAAGGAATAAGGCGACGTTGCGCATAAGCCAGTAAATTAGAAAGTTCAGTTGTTTCTCCCGAAGAAGATAAAACTATTAAGGTATCCGCTGGCGAAATCATTCCTAGGTCCCCATGACTCGCTTCAGCTGGATGAACAAAAAGAGCGGGGGTCCCTGTGGAAGAAAGCGTCGCAGCAATCTTTCGCGCAATATGTCCGCTTTTACCCATTCCAGAGACAACAACGCGACCTTTTGTTTCAAAGATAATTTGGCACGCTTTTAAAAAATTCTCATCAATGGCCTTAGAAAGAGCCTGCAGAGCGCTCGCTTCTAAATTTAGGACTCGTTGAGCTTCTTCCAGCGTAAAATGCAATACCATATCAGATTTTTGGGGGTTTGAGTTTGTAACTGCATTGAAAGCAATAACTGTCATTGATACCTCTTTTTACCTTAAATTTAGTGATCGAATACATTTAAGTTTTGATATCCTAAAAGATCCAATTGGGAACATGTGGGGATAAAATTAAAACATGTTTGTGCCAGTTTTTCTTTTTCTTCCCGTATTAACATAGCCTCTAAGATATCTTTAAGCTTATGAAGATAAAGCACATCCGTGGCCGCATATCTTAATTGTTCAGCTGTGAATGTGGGCGCTCCCCAATCAGAAGTCTGAGCTTCTTTTGAGATATCTACGTTTAAAAGTTCTCTACAAAGATCTCTTAATCCATGGCGATCCGTAAAAGTACGCGCAATTTTTGACGCAATTTTTGTACAATAGACCGGATTAATTTCAATTTTAAATGTATGCGATAACAAGGCCACATCAAATCGAGCAAAATGAAAAATCTTTAAAATAGAAGGGTTCAATAAAAGTTGAACAAGATTAGGTGCGTGATAATTTTTCTCATGACTGAACTGAACAACATGACAAATTCCATCACCTTGAGAAAGTTGTACTGCGCATAATCGATCTCGATGGGGATTCAACCCCATAGCTTCTGTATCAATTGCAACAGAGCCCTCAAATTTTACAGAAGAAGGTAAATCTCCAAAATGATGCTGAACATTGAGACTTTGCTGTGCAGTCACAATTAATCCTCCATTAACTCGCATGGTGCCCAGGAGAAGACTTGAACTTCCACAAGCTTGCGCTCACTAGAACCTGAATCTAGCGCGTCTACCATTCCGCCACCTGGGCTCTAATCTTTATGCATAAGTCTTTGCAACCTTCTCTGTCAAGTTTTAGAGATAAGCAAAATCTTTTTGTATTATCTCTATTTGTTTGAAAAGAAGGATTAGGAAAAGAGGAAAGAGAGCGGAACTCATCACGTCTTCACCCAATCACAATAGCAAATTTAAGCTACAAACTCAAGGAAAAATTGCCTATATGCCTTAATTTGTCTCTTATAAGATAGATGAAAAAGCATGTAAATTTTAGCCCTTTTCTAAAATTGGCTTGTTGTGATCCTTCAGGACTTTTAAAATAATCTGACGTTAAAAGAGGAATTTATATGCGAAAACGAAAAATAACCCAAGCGGGCTTTAGTCTTGTGGAACTTGCTATTGCGCTTATGATTATAGGGCTTATTGTGGGAGGCATTCTAAAAGGGCAAGAACTTCTCGAAAGCGCGCGCTTAAAATCTGTCTTAACTCAGGTAAATGAATATCGTGTAGCAGTCAGCACATTCATGGACCGTTATGATGCTCTGCCTGGTGATTTTGATCAAGCGGCTGAACTTATTCAAGACGGACTTCTTAATGGAAACAATAATGGAACGATAGAAGGTCCAGGCTTAACAACTCAAGGGAAAGAGCATGAAGCCGCTTCGTTCTGGGCCCATTTAGCAGCAGCTAATCTTCTTCCAAGTTCAGGCCTTCCTTCAGGAACCCAAGCAAAATTTGGGTCGGGCGCTCCAAAAGCTAAAATTGGTGGCGGCTTTACAATTTGCCATCATCCCTTTGAAGATATGCCTGGTCACTGGTTTGTCCTTGGCAATCAAAATGGAAATAAAGGAGATGCCCCAGGCCTTACGCCACTTCAGGCCATGAGTCTTGATAAAAAAGCCGATAATGGCGACCCAACAACAGGAAGAATAAGAGTTAAAGATGGAGCTGGTGTCAAAGCAGGAAGCTGTGTCACCCCTAAAGGCGAATATAATACGAAAAATAATGAAATTGCGTGCGTCATTTATTTCCAAATGTAAACATAATCAAGCTGGTTATTCATTAATTGAACTTGCTATTGTTTTAGCAATTATTGGTATTATTGGGGGGTTGAGTATTCCTCTTTTAACGCCGCAAATAGAAAGAACAAAACTTGACGTAACACGCCGCCATCATCAAGAAATCATGGACAGCTTAGCGTCTTATGCCGCCCTCTACAAATCACTTCCCTGTCCTGCTGATCCTGCGGCTCAAGGACAAGAAGCAGGCGTTGCCCGTCTTTATTGTTCAAAATCTCCTGAAGCCAGAGGAATTATTCCCTATCGAACCCTTGGACTTCCCGAGAGTGTAGCACGCGATGGTTATAAAAACTTTGTCACATACGCCGTTGAACCTAAAATCATCTTCAGACCTAGCGCCGAATTTAACTTTAAAAGATTTTGTGAAAAAATCAGTTCACGTTCACTTAAAGTTATTGATGAAAATGGCTCTAGTGTCTTAGGAAAAGGAGAAGATAGTATTCTATTTGTCCTTGTAAGTCATGGCCCTACAGGACATGGAGCCTATATAGGAAAAGGCACAATAGAAATACATCAAGGAATAGATGTCGGTCGTGGGGAAATTGAGAATGGTAACGGAGATTTAACTTTTATAAGCGCCCCTTATTCAACAAGAAAAGACGCCCCTTTCCGCCATATTGTGACATGGAAAACTCAAAGAAATTTTGCGGGAATTTGTACAAGTTATCGTCTTCACACTCACCAGTGATGAAATATCCTCTTAAGAAATATCTTTTTGAGTATTATGCGTCTGCCAATCGCCCTCTTTTATGCATCTTTTGTGAGGAATAAAAGTTTGGTTAGGCTTTAAAATGATCACTGATTCTTGAGAATTTATTTTTCTTAAAGTGACTTGCTGATCAGTTACAAAAAGAATCTCATATCCAAAATCTTTAGCCCCTTGAAGTGTCGTTATTTTCTGACCATTGAGCCAGAGAGTCCATGTTTTTTCATCGAGATAAAAAATTGCTGCCAAATACAAAGACAAAGGCGATTTTGAAGAGACTTGACGCGAGATCTTTTGAATCATTCTTTGAGGTATTTTTTGGTCTTTTTCAAAGATCCAAAAATTCTTCGTCATCAATAATGCTCCCCCAATTATTCCACCAAGCAGACAAAAAAAGGCATATTTATAAATAAATTTTTTGTAAGGGAACATTCCAAACTCAGGAAATTGAAACATACGAAATTGAGATAAACGATGAGCTTTAATATGAGAGAACACCTCTTTTGCTAGATCTTGAATTTCTATAACTTCTCTTACATCTTCGTAAATTTCTTGAGTTAGCGAGTCTTTCATATAAACAATTGGAAGATTGGTTATAGTAAGATGATACTGACGCCTAATATACTGACTGTAAGAAGTGATTTGATTATTATATTCTTCTTGAGAGGGCTGCTTTATTATCCTTAAATGACGAATTTCACCCTCTAAAAATAACATCTGCTTCAAATACCCATTCCATGGCAGTAAAAGAATCAAGGGAGACTTTTCACCTATTTTTTTGAGGTTTTGCAGCAAATACTTTCTAGCCTCAATAATAAAGAAAGTTAAATGAACATTGATTCCTCTTTTTCTTAAAGGCACTATCCATGTTTTCATCGCCTCAGAAAGTGGTGATGCCATTCCCAAAAAAGGAGATGTTTTTTGATATCCTTTTAGATACATACCTCCAAACAAACTTTCAGCGGAAAATTTTTCTCTTAAATGATTTATAAGCAACGATTTTTTATCAAAAAAAGAAGTTCTTGGTAGGATTCCTGTTTCTAAAATTTCACTCTCATGATCTATCAGAACAGTTAATGAAATCGGACCACTTGAAGAAATTTTTTCCATCAACTCATTGGGTGTTTTTAAACAAGATCTTTCTTTTAAACGTCCCCATCGATAGATAAAAACCTCCCCCCGATCCTCTCGTAAAATCAAGTACCATTTCTGCGGTATAAAGTAAGAAAACATTATAAATCCAGTCCTATTAACTGTTCATATAAAGGGATAAAAACAGCACTCACGATCCAAAACATTATTCCGCCGATTATTAGAAGACCAATCGGCTCAAGATAAGCCAGAAGTTTTCCTATCTTCTGATCAATAGTATGGCGATAGTGCTGAGTAATACAATGCAAACAAGGGTCTAATTTTCCCGTCTGTATGCCAATTTTTAACATTCTTGAGAGATACAGATCAAAAAAATCATCACCCTTAAAAGCGTCCGGTAAATTGTGACCTCTTTTTATTTTCTCACTGACTTCAGATAATTTTTGTTTGATAAAAAGATTTGTTAAAGAAAGTCGAGCATTCGCAAAACACTCAAAAAGATTAATCTTATTCTGATGAAGAATCGCAAAAATCTGAAAAAAAAGAAGAACCTGCATCTCTTTGAAAAGGCGCCCGATAAAAGGCATTCTAAGAATAACTTGATGACACTCTATTCTTATTTTTTGAGATAAATGACTTAAACAAAATAATACCCCTATACCCCCGCCTAACAATAAACAAAGACTACTTATAATAAGAAAAAATTTGTCAGAGACAAAAACAAGAATACGCGTTGATAGAGGAAGTTCATGACCAAAACTACTAATCAATGTTTGAATTTCAGGAACAACAAAAACTGAAAGAATACTGATCAATAAAAGAATCATTCCTAATAACAATAGAGGATAACGCAGTGACTGGATGATTTTGACTTTAAATTTTTGCTGTTCTTTCAAAAATATTGCTAATTGATCAAAAGCCTCAACTAATTCTCCACTTATTTCAGCAGCCCTGATGATTCCTACAAAAACGTGGTTAAAAACTTGCGGGAAATAACTCATCGCTTCAGAAAGAGAGGCGCCATTCTCAACGAGATAATAAATATTTTCAAAAACATCCTTAAGGTGAATAGAGGGTGAGGATTGCTTGATTGAATCAAGAATATCCAAAAGAGGAATACCAGCTTGACTCATTTCTTTGAAATGAATGCAAATCTCTTCAAGATGACTTTCATTACGTGAATAAAAAAAACGCCTATAATGCGATTGTTCACGATAACGTAATAAATATTCTCCACGCTCTGCAAGACGATGTCGCACCTCTTCTAAAGAGGAGGCCATTATAATTCCGCGCTTTTTTTGACCTTGGGCCGTGACAGAATAATACCTGAAATGAAGCATGTTAAATTTTTCTCAGTCCAACAACTCTTTCAATTTCAGCCATGTTCACTATTCCTTCTTGAAAAATCGAAAGAGCCGCATGGCTCATCGATTGAAATCCTTGACTTTGAACATAAGTCCGAAGTTCAGTCAGTTTAGCATCACTTAAAAGATCATCCATTTGCTCATCAAATACGAGCCATTCAGCAACAGCAATACGTCCTTTATAACCCGTGAATTCACACTCATCACACCCTTCTGCTTCCCAGAAAATATGAGCGCTCTGTTTATACTCTTGAAACAGAAGTTTTTCCTCTTGAGTCAAGTTTCTTTCAATTTTACAAAAGGAACAAAGCTTTCTTAAAAGTCTTTGAGCAATCACGCCTCGAAGATGGCCTGCTAACATTTGGGGAGAAATACCCAAATCCTTAAATCGAGAAATGATATCAAAAGCATTATTTGTGTGAAGAGTCGTCAAGACAAGATGACCCGTCATAGCGGCTCTCAACGCCATTTTAGCCGTTTCTTCATCTCGCACTTCTCCAATAAAAATAATGTCGGGGTCTTGACGCAAAATTGAACGGATGCCTTCGACAAATGATACACCACCCGGTTCACGCACTTCAGTTTGCCGAATCAAAGGAAGCTCATATTCTACAGGCTCTTCCAGCGTCATAATATTAACATCTGTTGACGCAATATAGCGTAGCATCGAGTAAAGAGTTGTTGTTTTTCCAGAACCTGTGGGACCCGTCACGACCACAAGCCCCTGAGGGGACTTGATTAATTGCTTAATAGAATGAACTGTTGCTTCTTTAAATCCTAATTCTTCTAAAGGTAATAAAGAATGACGTTTATCCAAAATACGAACAACAAAATTTTCCCCATGAACAGTTGGATGAGAGGCCGCTCTAAAATCAACTTCACGATTTGCCACGATAAAACTAAATCGACCATGCTGTGGAAATCGATTTTCTGTAATATCCATTTCTGACATAATTTTTAAGCGCACAAGAAGCATTGGCCAATATTGACGATGAAAAGTGCATATCTGCCGAAGAACACCATCCAAACGATATCGACATCGAATAAATGTTCCTTCTGGCTCAAAGTGGATATCTGAGGCCCTTCTTTTCACAGCATCCATTAATAAAGTGTTGATAAAGCGAATCGCTGTCCCTTCAGTGTGTTTTTTATCTTTATTTTCTTTTTCCTCAATTTCATACAGAAGACCTTCAATAGAAAGAGCATGACCATAGGCTTTATCAATTGCTTGACTTAAATCCATCGAAGTCGCCACATAAGGAATAATATTTGTAACGTGAGGAAAAAAATACCGAAGCTGATCAATGGCTATCAGATCATCAACATCCACCAACGCAGCATGCAAAGTTTTTTCTTCGCAAAATAAAGGTAAGACTTGGTAACGTTCAGCAACATTTTTAGAAAAATTAATCAGAAGATGGGCATCGATGATAAATTCTTGAAGATTAAAAATAGAGATTCCCTTTAAATCCGCAATGATCTCTCTCAGAACTTGATCACTTAAAAAACCTAAATTAACAAGTATTTCTTCTAAACGCTTACCTTGCTTTTGGTGTTCGATTTCTGCAATTTTTATTTGATCAATTGAAAGCAGACCTCTTTTTAAAAGGTGTATTCGCAGATCAAAAAATTCGTCGATCATGCCGGAAATTTTCTCTTGGGGAATGGGATTCACCTCGCGCAAAGTAATTCTTTGCATAAAATCTCCGTGTATTATGTCTTCATCTACTTCTTTTTTAAAATAGAATTATTTTCTAATACAACCAATTTTACTCTAATGGGCATGAATATGTGTTAAGGCCCATCGAAAATCTCTCTCAAGTTTTTGAAAATCAATGGTAAGTGCTTTATCGCGTGCGATCAGAACATAATCAAAGTTGGTTTGGGTATGAGTCAGATTAAGCCGCACAACTTCCTTTAAGCGACGTCGGGCCCTATTTCGCTGGACAGCACCACCAATCTTTCGACTTGCAGTAAAACCGAAACGAGCATGATGAAAGAGGAAATTTTCTTCTTGAGGAAGACATTGCAAGATAAACGCTGAGGTAACCCAGCGTTTTCCAAGGCTAGAAATTTTTTTAAATTCTTGTCTCTTTTTCAGAGAAATAAAAAAGGTCACAGTCTCTAGGCAGAGAGTCTTGCGCGCCCTTTAGCTCGTCGATTTGCTAAAACTCTACGGCCACCAATTGTTGCCATACGAGCGCGATATCCATGACGACGCTTTCTTACCAAAACGCTTGGCTGATAGGTCCGCTTCATTTGAAATCTCCTTAGGAACTAATTTATTGAAAGCAGTCTATACGGTTTTTACGCTTAATTGTCAATCCTTGTATCATGGTATTTTCTTGCATCGCGGTATTTTCTTCATGCACCTCCCTAAAATTCATGATAATTTTCTTTCACCGCAAATAAAGAGAAATATCAATGGCACCAACTCCTTTAAAACACGTGTATTTAATTGACGGATCAGGCTTTATTTTTAGAGCTTTTCATGGATTACCTGTGCTAACGCGACCTGATGGGACTCCTGTCAATGCAGTTCTGGGTTTTACAAATATGCTCATGAAGCTTTTATCTGAAACTAACGTGGACCATTTAGGGGTTATCTTTGATACGGCTAGACGAAATTTTCGCCATGATATTTATCCCGACTATAAAGCCAATCGTCCTCCACCGCCACCCGAGCTTATTCCTCAATTTCCACTCATCCGCGAAGCTTGCCAGGCTTTTAATGTCCCCTCAATTGAGTTAATAGGGTATGAAGCTGATGACCTGATCGCGAGTTATACTCAAGCTGTTCTTCAACAAGGAGCAGATGTAACAATTGTCTCTTCAGATAAAGATCTGATGCAACTTATCGGTCCAAACGTTCGTATGTTTGATCCTATGAAAAATAAGTCTATTGGAGAAGCTGAAGTCGAAATTAAGTTTGGCGTCAAACCTGAGAATGTTGTTGATGTGCAAGCCCTAGCCGGAGATAGTTCGGATAATATCCCAGGTGTCCCAGGAATAGGACTTAAAACAGCAATGCAACTTATTCAAGAGTTCGGATCTCTTCACGATTTATTGAACCGTCTTCATGAAATCCCTCAAACAAAACGTCGTGAAACGCTTCAGCAAAATACAAAAGAAGCCCTTTTGTCATATCAGCTTGTGACTCTTTCCAAAGAAGTTCCCCTCCCAATGCCCCTTGAAAACTTAGAATTAAGGGTACCAGAACCTGTAAAATTAAGAAGCTTTCTTGAAACACAGAATTTCCGCTCCCTTCTTTCCCGTCTTGAGCGTGAAGGAACGATCGCTTCTAAACCAGCGACTTCTGATTCTCCTCAAAAACCCACTCCTATGAAGGCCAACTATCAATTAATCACACATCTCGAAGAGCTGCAAAAGTGGATTCACGAAGCTAAATTTCAAGGTGTCATTGCGCTTGATACAGAGACAACCTCCTTGAAAGCTCTCCAAGCCGAACTTGTTGGCGTTTCTTTAGCTCTTGCACCAGGAAAAGCTTGTTATATCCCTTTGAGACACAAAACAAAAACGCCCGAAGATTTATTTTCAGGGCCCTCAACAAATCCTCAACAAATCCCTTATGAAAAGGCTCTTAAAGAATTAAAAGAACTCTTAGAAGATCCTTCTATTCTTAAAATTGGGCACAATATAAAATACGATGCTCTTATTCTCTCGCAAGAAAATATCAACGTGGCTCCTTATGATGATACGATGGTACTTTCTTATATTTTAGATGGGACCCATCATGGGCATGGTCTTGATGAATTATCTCAAGTTCATTTTGATCATCAAACAATAAAATATAAAGAGGTGGTGGGCACAGGCAAAGAAGAAGTTACTTTTGACTTTGTCCCATTAGATAAGGCATGCACTTATGCCGCAGAAGATGCGGACATGACCTTTCGACTTTATCAATTGTTAAAACCTAGACTTCCAAAAGAACAAGCGACAAGTATTTATGAAACCATTGATCGGCCTTTAATCCCTATCTTAACTGAAATGGAAATGATCGGGATCACGGTCAATCTTCAAAAATTAAAAGAACTGAGCCAGAATTTTCAAGAACGTCTTCATTTCCTCGAACAAGAAATTCATCAAGAAGTAGGGCACCCTTTTAATCTTGCCTCTCCCAAACAACTCGGCGAAGTTCTTTTTGAAGAGCTGAAATTAGGCACGGGTAAAAAAGGAAAGAGTGGTTCTTATGGAACAGGGGCTGAGGTCCTCGAAGATTTAGCTAATCAAGGCCATAACTTACCTCAAAAAATTCTTGATTGGCGACAACTTGCAAAACTTAAAAGTACCTACACAGATGCGTTAGTTGAAGAAATTAATCCACATACTGGACGTGTTCATACCACATTTGGAATGACGATGACTTCGACAGGTCGCCTTTCTTCAAGCAATCCTAACCTTCAAAACATTCCTATACGGTCGGAAGAAGGACGTAAGATTCGAGAAGCCTTTGTCGCAAAACCGGGGCACATGCTCATCTCTTTGGACTATTCTCAAATTGAATTAAGACTTCTCGCTCAAATGGCAAATATGGAATCTTTAAAAACGGCTTTTCGAAACGGTTACGATATCCACGCCTTAACGGCGTCGGAAGTATTTGGCTTGCCCTTGGAAAATGTTGATGCAGAACATCGTCGTCGGGCAAAAGCCATCAATTTTGGAATCATTTATGGTATCAGTGCCTTTGGTTTGGGGCGGCAATTAAAAATCTCCCCCAAAGAAGCTGCTCATTATATTGAAATTTATAATGCTCGCTATCCTGGGATTTTGGCTTTCATGGAAGATCAAAAAGAAAAAGCTCGAGCTCAAGGATATGTTGAAACCTTATTTGGACGAAAATGTTTTATCATGGGTATTCACGAAAAAAATCCTACCTTAAAAGGCTTTGCCGAACGCCAAGCTATTAATGCACCTCTTCAAGGCACAGCAGCCGATATTATAAAACAAGCCATGATTCACCTTCCGATCAATCTCGCTAAAGCCCAATTGAAAGGAAAGATGCTTCTTCAAGTTCATGATGAATTGATTCTTGAGATTCCAGAAACGGAAGTTGAAGCCACTCTTCAAATCGGAAAACAAACGATGGAGAAAGTCGTCTATCTAGATATTCCTTTAACTGTTGATACGGGTGTCGGTCGAAGCTGGGCAGAAGCAAGTTAAAACCGAAAGAAGAGGTTATTTAGTTTAATATCGATAAGCGCCACTAATTCAAATTGGCGCCTTCTTTTTTACCTAATTTCTTTTAAGGATGATCATCGATTTCGCCACTGGGATCTTCATGGATTAAGACTTCTGTATAAGGAAAAGCTTGTTGAATTTTCAAGATGACCTCTAGAGAAATTTTATGAGCTGTTTTTAAGGTTAAATCGCCATCCATTTCAAGATGAATTTGAATAAATTTCTGTGTCCCAGAAGAGCGAGTTCTTAAATCATGATACCCTAAAACTTGGGGATGATTTAAAACAAGTTGAATGATCTTTTGTCGATCTTCTTGAGAGAATTCGCGATCAATGAGAATATCAAAAGATTGAGCAACAACTTTCCAGGCTGTGTATAAAATATAAGCCGCAATGCCTGTCCCAATGAGAGGATCCAAAAAAGACATCCCGTTAAAGCGGCTTCCTAAAAGCGCAATAATAACGCTTATATTAATAAATAAGTCACTTTGGTAATGAATTGAATCCGCCTGAATGGCGATAGAATGGGTGCGCTTAAAAACATGCTTTTGATACAAAACAAGGGCAAGCGTCAGAACAATCGAAAATCCCATCACTCCCAACCCGATGCCCGCCTCTTCAACAGACTCAGGATGTAAGAAACGATTCCCCGCTTCGTAAAACAACCAACTTGCAGACCCAAAAATAAAAATGGATTGAGCTAACGCCCCAATTGCCTCAATTTTACCGTGTCCAAAACGGTGTTCTGCATCAGGAGGACGATGGGCTTCACGGATTGCAAACATATTTAAAAGCGAGGCTAATCCATCAAGCACTGAATCAATCAACGAAGCTTGCAGGCTCAAAGCCCCTGTCACTTGCCAGGCGAAAAATTTTGCAAGAATCAAGATGCAAGCAACAACGACCGACGCATAACTTGCATATTTCACTGATTTTAAATCACGTTGAGGCACCTTCTTAACCTTTCGCTTTTTTGTTCCATTAAGAGTAAAAGATTTTGGAAAGAGTGTACAATACGACTTTTCAATAAAAAAGGAGCAAAATTTAATTTGCTCCTTATAACTAACTTTTTAAGAAAGTTTATCTTTATTAAATTGTGGGATTTAAGTACGATCTAAACTAATTTTTTTCCAACCAAGCCCTGCATACATAGATTCAAGAAGTGCTGTATCAATCCCTAATGACAAATAAATTTCATTCTTCAAAGAATTGCTGATCGTCGTATAGAATTCGTTTTCTAAACGTATATCTTCAGGATTAAATAACATTTTTAGACATATTTCATCTGACATTTTTTGACTCTTCATATACTCAACAAACCATGTACGTCCAGCGATTTTAGCCACCTCATTATAATCTAAAGGATATATCTCTGGCTGTTGCAACGCTTTGTGAACATAGAAAAATTTCATAAGCGTTTGATTAATGCGGTGTGCCCCAGAAGTTTGCTTTATAAAAGTTGCATCAAATTCATACAATACATGAAGACAGAGGGGATTCTGCTCAACATCACCATGAGAAAAAATTGGACGAAAAACATCATAACTACCCACCACATTTATTTCATTAATAGAACTAAATGCATATGCACCCGGAAGTGTATAAATTCCTTTAAATGTTTTCAAAATCCCCATTTCTTTCATTCCAGGAAGCATTTCTATCTCGTATTTTTCATCTTCCTCATAACTCGCTTCCTTAAAACAGAGACGTTCTTCCAGAGGATTTGTATAATTAGTCAAAATTTGTGATTTATTAGGTGTTAACTTTTTTTTATTTTCCTCATCTACTCGATAAACTTTAAAGCCTTCGGTGGCTTCTCCTTTAGTATAAAGTTGCGTCCATTGATCTTTCGAAAAATTCTGCGGAAAAAAAGATTTTTTCTCGTCTGATTGATCATCTGAGGCAAAACTTGGCAAAATATTTAAAGAGATAACGGTCATAAGAAGGAGGGATTTTTTAAGCATAATAACGGTCCTTGAGTTTGGTTATGTTTCATATATAGGACGAAAATTTTTGACTTCAAGGGCAATTGTTACATCTTTGCTATGCAAAAATTGCAATTCATACTTTTTCAGGGGAGAGACTTGCCAAAAAGCATTGTTTTCAGTAGGGTTAGGAAGAATATCAGAAAGTACCCACATGCGTTGCTCCGCTTATTGCACAGCAAAAACATATGATCTTGCCCAAATAAATGACTTTTTGCGCTCCCGATGCCCTACCACTCTGTATCAAGATGTCATTCATTTTCGCTTTAAAAAAGGTGAAGTCTTTTGTTTTGATCATGGTTGCGTTATTTTTTGGAATCTTTCAGAAGAAGAAGAACAAGAATCTTTAAAATATATTCTGAAATATGAAATAGAGCCTCTCAAAACGCCGGAATTTGATGAATTTTCATTTCACTATGGACCTCACACCCGGATGTCTCAAGATGAGATTACGCTGGAAGATGCCCAAGATCCTCTTCTAAAACTCGCAATTTCTTATGGACTTGCTCAATCCGTAAAATTACTTGTTTACGAGCGCCGAATTGAATCCGCGATCGAAGATGCTAGCGTTATTACCCAAGCCCTTGCAACAAAAGGAAAAGTCCCTCTCTCTCGTCGTCAGATTGGTCGAAAAATAGGCGCGCTTTTCTTTGAAAGAAGCTCTATCAATCTTCAAAGTGATTTCCTCGACACCCCCGATTTTTTCTGGGAGAACTCTGAATATGAGTCTTTTTATCGTCAAGCTGCCAAAGATCTTGATATCAAATCACGAACCCAAAGTTTAAATCGCAAACTTGAGATGATTCATGAACTTTTTCAAATTTTAGGGGATACGTTAAACCATCGTCATTCCACAAGACTTGAGTGGATTATTATCATCTTAATTTTGCTTGAAGTTTTACTTGCAATTTCAACAAGTTACGAACATTTACTGTCCTGTTTTACTTAAGAACTCTTAGAAGGCTCAGGGCTTCTTTCATCACGGGATTTTTGAGGCGATAGAATTTCAAATTCACCTTGGTCACCTGTAAAAAGGCCAGGCCCCTTTTTCATCTCACTTTGTTCAGGGTATGTGCCGGCTTTAAAACCGTGACACCCACTTAAACAAACGCTGCCTAGGCCTAAGATCCCAAAGAAGAATTTCATTAAAGTTTAACTCGCACACCGGCAACAAAAGAAAAAATCCTACTGAACCAGTCACCTTGACGTTTCAGTTGATGCGTCCGCGCTGCGGCATACACTTCGGTTGCGGCAGAATCAAGAGATTGAACAGCAACAAGGCCATAACTATTAAAACGCTCTGTATTGATGATGTTAAAATCTGTCAGCGTGAAACTGGGATCATCCGCTATCGATTTACTCCAGGCATAATCTATGGCAAACGCCGTTTTTCCAACGTCAAAATAGTTAAATTGATAGCCAACCTTCCCATACCAATATTTACCTGGATTACGCCCCTTGTCTTTGAATTTACGATGACCTGAAGCGCCCATTAAACTGAGCCCATTTGAGAAAAGAATAGAAGCCGACCCATTATATTGCTCCCATCCTTTACGCGTGGCCCCTGTGAAAGGATTCTTCGCAACGGCGACAGCGGCCCCAAATTTTGTTTTCTCATACTCGCCTGCGTATTTTAAAGAAGCATCCACAATATCGCGTGTAGCGTGGCTCGCGCCAAACACAAAACCATTAAAATTGGGCGTATCATAACGGACGCGATCTTGGCGGAAAGTCTGCCCATAGTTATCATAAACAGCACCAATCGTGCGAGCATCTTTCTGCTGTGTCCGTTTATTAAAGAACTTAATGCCTCCTGCCTGATCTTGGATCTCTGATCCACTGGTAATCACATCTGTCCCAGAATAATCTACTTCTGAGGTGCTATCACTCGCCATAGGCCCTTGCCCTAACCATAACTTTCCATATCTTTTATGATCGAAAATAGCCTCAATGCGGCGCTCTCTCAAAAATACCGATGAACTTGGGTCCGACGCCGTTCCAATATCCCGTGTTGAACTCGCATCTGAGCGAATTTCAACTTCAAGGACGCCAGAAACTGTGGTCTCATCATTGAGAGCACCTTTCCCCGTAAAATTGAGGCGTGTTGAAGAAAAGGAGTTATCCTTATGAGACACTTGAGAGTTTTTGCCGTTACTATCAAAACTCACCAAACGATTGATTTGGCCTGAAAGAGTAAGTTGGACTTTATTATTGCCTGAGATCACCTGTAAAGGCGCTGTTGGTTTGGGTAAATCGCTGACATTCGTAATTTTTTCTTGCGGTGCGGAAAGACCTGCTTGAGTTACTTTCTGATTTTTCTCAAGGGTTTCAATTCTCTGCATCAAGACTTTCAATTGCTCTTTAAGAACTGTGATTTCTTGTTGAGAAGAACTCGCCTGCATTCCTTGAGAAAAAATCAAAAATCCGCTTAACACCCCTAAAATAAATCTAAATTGTCGCAAAATATAAGCCTCACCTATTTAATTAAAATTTTAATTAAATTATTTTTAACTTAGATCATGGCAGGTCGCAAGCTATTATAATCCCCACAAGGAAAGACAATGCTTTAATCCTTCAAGGAACTTTTTAATTTTCGCCATAAATTTATCATTTTCAGGCGTATGATCCCCTTTTTTCATCGTTTCATCGAGTTCCTTTAGCAACTCTTTTTGTCGTTTATTAAGATGAACAGGAGTTTCTATATTCACTTGAATAATCATATCGCCTCGGCCAGACCGCCTTAAAATAGACATTCCCTTGCCTTTTAATCGGAATTGGCGTCCACTTTGAGTGCCTTCTGGGATTGTAACACGAACGTGATTACCATCAATCGTTGGCATTTCAAGCGTTCCGCCAAGGGCCGCGGTTCCAAACGAAATTGGAGTTTTGCAATACAAATCAGAGCCTTCTCGTTCAAATAAACGATGGTCTTCAATCGCGACAAAAACGTACAGATCCCCAGCGGGGCCACCGCGCAGACCAGCTTCGCCTTCTCCGGCAAGACGAATACGAGATCCATCCTCAATACCCGCAGGAATCGCGACAGAAAGAGTCCGCTCACCTGTTTTTCGGCCCGTGCCACGACATCCTTTACAAGGATCTTTAATAAGTTGGCCTGCCCCATGACATGTTGTACATGTTCGCTCAACAGAAAAAAATCCTTGCTGCATGCGAATAGACCCTCGCCCTCGACACGTCGTACACGTCTCAGGCTTAGTGCCTTTTGCGGTGCCATGTCCTTCACACGTGTCACACTTAACCGGCGTGTTAAGCTTGATGGTTGTTTGGGCTCCTTTAAAGGCATCTTCAAGCGTAATCTTCAAGTTATAACGTAAATCGGACCCGCGTTGAGCAGAAGAGGTTGCGCCTTGTTGTCGGGCGCCACCGCCCATAAATTCACTGAAAACTTCTTCAAAGATATCTGAAAAACCACCGCCCCCTTGAGAGAAATGGAAATCAAATCCAGGCCCATTACTTCCACGACCGCCACCGCCAAATCCACCAGCCGCAGGATCAAAAGCAGCATGACCATAGCGATCATAGGCCGCTCGTTTTTGATCGTCTTTCAGAATTTCATAGGCTTCATTAATTTCTTTAAATTTTTTTTCGGCTTCTTTATCGGATTGATTTCGATCCGGATGATATTTCATCGCAAGCTTGCGATAGGCTTTTTTAAGATCATCTGCAGAGGCATCTTTTGAGATGCCCAGCATTTCATAATAATCGCGCTTTTCTGTCATTGTTTTTCTTCCAGAAATGGGGAAAGAGGAGCCACAAGAGAAATCTCTTCTGGCCCTCTAAGGTTATGCGTTTTGAGACTTGTCGTCTTTTACTTCTTCATAATCTGCATCAACGACATCGCCTTCTGCTTGTTTTGTAGCTTGAGGATCGCCAGAAGCAGCAGCAGAAGCCGCACTTTCCGCTTGAGTTGCTTTATAAATAGCCTCTCCAAGTTTCATGGATGCTTCCATCAAAGTTTGTGTTTTTGCCTTGATAGCTTCCTCATCTTCCCCTGTTAAGGATTCTTTGAGGTCTTTAATCGCCGTCTCAATAGCTGCTTTGTCTTCAGCAGAAATCTTATCACCATACTCTGAAATATTTTTTTCAGTGGAATGCACAAGACTTTCACCATGATTTCTAGCTTCAATCACAGCGCGACGCTTCTTATCTTCAGCTTCGTGAGATTGAGCATCTTTTACCATTTTCTCAACTTCATCATCACTCAATCCACCAGAGGCTTGAATGCGGATTTGTTGTTCTTTTCCAGTGCCTTTATCTTTTGCTGAAACATTCACCAAACCATTCGCATCGATGTCAAAAGTGACTTCGATTTGCGGCATACCGCGAGGTGCTGGAGGAAGCCCAATCAAATCAAATTGCCCTAAAAGCTTATTATCCGCAGCCATTTCACGTTCACCTTGTGAAACACGAATCGTTACAGCGGTTTGATTATCGTCCGCGGTTGAGAACACCTGGCTTTTCTTGGTTGGAATAGTTGTATTTCTCTCAATCAAACGCGTGAAAATACCGCCAAGAGTTTCAATTCCTAAAGAAAGAGGTGTGACATCGAGCAGAAGAACGTCTTTAACATCACCTCTCAAAACTCCGCCTTGAATCGCCGCACCAATCGCCACGACTTCATCCGGATTCACGCCACGATGAGGTTCACGTCCGAAAAAGTTCTTAACTGTTTCAATAATTTTTGGCATCCGTGTCATACCACCCACCAAAATAACTTCTTCGATCTGTCCTGCAGTTAAGCCAGCATCTTTAAGAGCCGCTTTACAAGGTTGAATTGTCCTTTCAACAAGATCTTCGACCAAAGACTCAAGCTTTGAGCGAGTCATTTTAATATTGAGGTGTTTAGGCCCTGAGGCATCTGCCGTAATAAAAGGCAAATTGATTTCTGTTTGGGTTGCGGTTGAAAGCTCAATCTTTGCTTTTTCCGCTGCCTCTTTAAGACGCTGTAAAGCGAGACGATCTTGACGCAAGTTGATGCCTTGCTCTTTTTTAAATTCATCTGCAAGGTAATCAATGATTTTTTGGTCAAAATCTTCACCGCCTAAGAAAGTATCTCCATTGGTAGATTTTACTTCAAAAACACCATCACCAATCTCTAAAATCGAGACGTCAAAAGTTCCGCCGCCTAAGTCATAAACCGCAACAATCCCTGTCCCTTTTTTCTCAAGCCCATAGGCAAGAGCAGCAGCTGTTGGTTCATTGATGATTCTTAAGACGTCAAGGCCTGCGATTTTACCCGCGTCTTTTGTGGCTTGACGTTGAGCGTCATTGAAATAAGCGGGAACGGTAATAACGGCTTGAGACACTTTTTCACCGAGAAAATTCTCAGCTGTTTCTTTCATTTTTTGCAAAATGAAGGCGCTTACTTGACTGGGGCTGTAATCTTTGCCGTGAGCTTCGACCCAAGCATCGCCCGTCTCTGAATTAATAATTTTATAAGGAACAAGTCCTTTATCTTTTTGCGTCGTTGGATCATCATAGCGACGCCCAATCAAACGCTTAATTGAAAACAGTGTGTTTTCTGGATTTGTAACGCCTTGGCGTTTTGCGGCTTGCCCAACAAGACGTTCACCGTCTTTTGTGAAAGCAACCATAGAGGGTGTTGTTCTTGCCCCTTCTATATTTTCAATTACTTTTGCGCTACTGCCATCCATCACGGCAACGCAAGAATTTGTTGTACCTAAGTCAATACCTATTACTTTACTCATTATAACCTCTTTTGTTAGCAAACCCTTATGATCTCAATCGAGCATCCTAAGGACTCCCATATAAGAGCACCATGCCCTTACATTTCTTTTATAAATTATTTACACCCCTTTTCGCAAGCATATCTTAAGCAGCCTCTTTAGTTTTAGGCTTTTAAAACTGAGTTGCAGACAAAGCAGCAGCTTCATTTTTAGCAACTCAGCGAGCGCTTGCAAAATATTTACAAGACTAAATTATACACATAGCTATACCATCAGAAGATAACCTCCCTTAATTTTATTGTTATTCCTTAAAACGATTAGATTTTGAGCGCTCATTTGAGTCTTCAGTGGCCATCTTCTGACTCTATTATAGTATATCAAAAAAGGGGGGATTTTGGAAGAAAAAAGTAACAATTATTTAAAGTTTTTATTTTTATTATTCAAATACTTAAAAAGTATTTTTCCCGCGATAAAATGAAGCTCTTTTTTGCAGGGAAACGACCCAAGTGAAGACCTGGATTTTAAGACGTTGCTTTTATGCTTGATTTGCCTAATTGGTCATACTATATCTAATATAAGATCAAAGACCCCACTTAAGCTGTAGAAAAATCTCATTATATTTAAAAAACCATGAAAATTTATAAGAAATTACTGTTAAGTTTTATTTTATTATCTTTTTTCTCAATAAATGGATGGACAACATACTCAAAGCTTGAAGAACTTCCTCCTGAAGTTCTTAGGCGTGTTTGCTCTTATTTAAAGGAACAAGAAAATGGGGTTGTTAGGCAGACCGCCCCCATCATGCAAATAAAGATGGAAGCAGCTTATGTAAATTACCTCAACCAAGTCATCCATAGATTTTCTCTTAATGAAGATGAGACAGACGGCTTCCCGGAGCCCGATTTAAGTACCAAATATACACATCAAATAATGCGGACTCACTATCAATACGCGTTTGTGCCAGATAAGAGCCCCATGCGCACCTCCCTTTCAAGAATATATAAGCGTATTGGCCTTTATGATTTCCTTAAAGATGAAGCCAGAGATTGGTCGAAAATCCTTTTTAAATCCCTTTTTGATCAAGAGATGCCAGAAGATAAGTTTGAGGTTGCCTTAAATCTACTAACAGCCTGCCTTCCCGTTAATCATATTTATGCGGGTAAAGAAGTTGAAGATCCCGGCCCTTTATTAAGAGAGTTCAGAGAAAAATATGGATCTTCATTGCAAGAGGAACTTGAGTTTATGAAGGAGCATTCTAAGTACTTTCTTGTGGGAGTTGATGAAGATGCGAGCGTTTTAGATAATCATTCTCATACTATTATTGTGAACCAATCACAGTCCCAAACTCTTCATAACCTACAGAAATTTCTCACAAAAGGTCATGGGCACACAATTATTTATAATGCTGATCAAGAGGTTGTTGACATTCCAACTCCCCCGGAAAACATAGGAAAACTAATATTAACGAATGGTAATAATAAATCTAGATCAATTGGCGATAATTTCCTCTTCGGTTGCACAGGCCTGACATCTTTCAGCACCTGCGGGTTAACCAACCTAAGATCAATTGGCGATAATTTCCTTGCCTTTTGCTATAGCTTGACCTCATTCAACTCTCATGGATTAACCAAATTAAAATCAATTGGAAATAATTTCCTCTCCTATTGCAAGAGCCTGGTATCACTCGGCACTCGAGGTTTAAACAACCTAAGATCAATTGGGGATAAATTCCTTTACCAAAGTAGTAGCGTGACCCCATTCGACACTCGAGACTTAAACAACCTAAGATCAATTGGAAATACATTCTGCTACGATTGTACTAGCGTGACCTCATTCGACACTCATGGATTAACCAATCTAAGAACAATTGGTCATCTTTTCTTCTGCTCTGATTCACCTTTCCTATCATTCGACACACGCGGATTAATCAATTTAAGATCAATTGGAAACGATTTTCTTTTTAATCGCACAGGCCTGATATCTTTCAGCACGTGCGGATTAACCAACCTAATATCAATTGGTTCTAATTTTCTTTCCGGTTGCACAGACCTAACATCTTTCAGCACCAACGGATTAACCAACCTAATATCAATTGGGAATAATTTTCTTTCTCGTTGCACAGGCCTAACATCTTTCAGCACCAGCGGGTTAACCAACCTAATATTAATCGGGGATAATTTTCTTTCTCGTTGCACGGGTCTGAAATTACAAGGTGAAGAATTAAAGCGTGAAATTTTAGAAAGGAATAAAAAAATTCTTTTGTTGAGTTACTTCAGGCCTATATATTGAGGAAATATTTCCCTTTAAAAAGTGTGATTTAAAATCCCTAAATTCTGAAAAAAACAAAACAACAAAGAAAATATTTGACTTTTTAATAAAAAAAGACCTTTAAAATGGTAAGTATTCCTAACTTTTTACAAGAAACAATTTAACACGTATGAACTTTTCAGATCTCGGCTTAGGTCAAAAAACCCTTCAAGGGGTTCAAGATGCAGGATATACAACTCCTACCCCTATCCAACAAAGTGTTATTCCATCTGTGTTAGCTCACCGAGATCTTTTTGGATGCGCTCAAACTGGCACAGGAAAAACAGCTTCTTATACGCTGCCTTTACTTGATCTTTTGGAAAAAGGCCGAGCCCGAGCGCGGATGCCGCGCATTCTTGTGCTGGCCCCCACTCGTGAACTTGCCCAACAAATTGCCGAGCATTTTGACTCCTATGGAAAACATCATAAATTAAAGACTGCTCTCATCATAGGGGGTGGCTCAATGATTCAACAAGAACGCGCCCTCAACGGCAATATCGATATTCTCATTGCAACACCTGGGCGGCTTTTGGACTTTGTAGAGCGCGGAAAAGTGATGTTGATGGCTGTTGAAGTTTTGGTCATTGATGAAGCAGATCGCATGCTTGATATGGGATTCATCCCTGATATTGAAAAAATTACGAAAGCTCTCCCCCCGCATCGACAAACCCTAATGTTTTCAGCAACTGTTGCCCCAGAAGTCCGCAAACTTGCTGATTCATTCTTACGAAATCCTGAAGAAATTACGATGGCGGCGCCAGCAACGACCTCCGCCAACATACAACAATTTATTGTTAAATCAGCCCCTCTCAGAAAACGTCAAATCTTACGCGCGATTATTCAAAAAGAAGACATCAAAACAGCGATTATCTTTTGCAACCGAAAAAAAGATATTGCCACCCTTTGTAGTTCCTTTAAGCGGCATAAATTTAATGTCGCCAGTCTTCATGGGGACTTAACGCAAACTGTTCGATCAGAAACCTTAGAAGCCTTTAAAAAAGGGGACATCTCATTTTTAATTGCGAGTGATGTTGCCGCCCGCGGAATTGACGTCGAAGCCCTTTCGCATGTTTTTAATTTTGATGTGCCAATCAATGCCGAAGAATATGTGCATCGAATTGGACGCACAGGACGCGCAGGAAAGACTGGAAAAGCTTTCACCTTTATAACGCCAGCGGAACAATCTTACCTTACCGCTATTCAGAAACTGATTGATATGGAAATTCCTGTTTATACAATCGACAGTCCTGAGGATCAAAGAGGTGGAGCCATCTCTACGGAAACTCACCCAAGAGAGAGAAAAAATTACAAAAACCAAGAAAATAAGGTGCCTCCTAAAGAACAAGCACCTAAAGTTACAGCTTCTCACCCTTCTGCTCCAAAATCTCGCGAACCAATCATTGGCTTTGGAGATACACCTCCAGCCTTTATGAAAAATTATTTTCCTGATGTGCCTGCCGGATTTGTGAAAAAAATTTAAACCTTGCATCCTTCTTAATCATCTATAAAAGAAAGATGGAAATAGTTTATTCAGGGAGACCTTTTTAAAATGTCCAAAATCTCTCGTAAAAATCTTTTAATCTTAGGAAGCCTGAGCAGCCTACTTATCCTTATTTTAGGGCTCTTGTGGCTCTTCAACTGGCGTTATCATGAGAGTACTGATGATGCTTACGTTGAAGCCGATATGGTCGCTATTAGCGCAAAAGTCACCGGCTACGTTGCTAAAATTCATATTCAAGACAATCAAGAAGTTGCCGCCCAATCTTCGTTGATTGAAATTGATCCCGTCGATTTTCAGGCAAAATTTGATGAAGTTCAAGCAGGTTATCAACAAACTGAAAGTGAATTCCTTGTTTTGCAACAGAAAATTTCTGAACAAAAAGCCGTTATTCTTCAAGCTGAATCTGCGGTGATTAAAGCAAAAACCGAGATTTTGCCCACCAAACGGGCTTTTGAAAGATCCCAAATCCTCAAAGTAAAATCTTTTGCCAGCCAAGAACGATATGACCGAACTGAAGCAGATGCCCAGAAAGCAGAAGCAGCCCTTAAGGAAGCCCAAGCTAATTTAACATCAGCTCAGAAAAGTTTAGCCGTTCTTGAGGCCACTACGTCCATCATCAAAGCCCAACAAGCTCAAAGCCAAGCACAACTTGCCCAAGCCACTCAAAGCTTAAAAGAGACAAAATTGTCGGCTCCGTGGGCTGGTTTCATTGGAAATAAAGCCGTCCAAGAAGGACAACTCGTCAGACCCGGACAATTTCTAATGATGCTTGTGAGCAAAAGACCCTTTATCCGGGCCAACTTTAAAGAAACGCAAATTACGCGCATGAAACCAGGTCAAAGAGTTGAAGTCAAAGTTGATGCTTATCCAGGACAGATATTCCAGGGGCGAATTGAAAGTTTGTCACCTGCAAGTGGTGCCGTTTTTAGTTTGCTCCCCCCTGAAAATGCGACCGGCAATTTCACAAAAATTGTCCAACGTATTCCTGTAAAAATTCACCTTGAAGATATGAATATTAATACTTCTTTTCTACGCCCCGGTCTTTCAGTGATTGTAAAGGTCTTCACAAAAGAAGGTTAAAAATATGACTTCCCCTTCCTCGCAAACCGTAACTTTACGTGAATGGGCTGGTTTTATTGCTATGGCATTTGGAATGTTCATGGCCATCCTTGATATCCAAATTGTCTCAAGCTCCTTAAGCGAAATTCAAGCCGGTATTTCAGCAAGCGCAGATGAAATCAGTTGGGTTCAAACATCTTATCTAATTGCCGAAGTCATTATGATCCCACTCTCCGGCTATTTGTCTCGCATTTTCTCCACCCGCATAACCTTTTGTGTTTCGTGTATTGGTTTTACGGTGATGAGCCTTTTTTGCTCTTTTGCTTGGAATATTGAGTCCATGATCGTCTTTAGAGCCTTACAAGGATTTGTGGGAGGCGCCATGATTCCAACTGTCTTTGCAGCCAGCTTTACAATGTTCCCGCCTCGATTACGTCCCACTGTGGGGGTTATTGTTGGATTGGTTGCTACTTTAGCCCCCACTCTTGGCCCGACACTTGGAGGATATTTAACTCAACTCTTTTCATGGCAATGGCTTTTTTTAATTAATATTGTTCCCGGCATTGTGGTTACAACTCTCGTTTGGTTTCTTATCGACATTGACACTCCTCACTTTAAGCTTTTGAAAAGATTTGATATTTTTGGAGCATTGTGTATGGCTATTTTTCTTGGAAGTCTTGAGTATGTTCTCGAAGAAGGTCCTCGAGAAGGGTGGTTTGATGACACAATGATTTTAAGCTTTACCTGCTTAATGGGAATTGCCGGTTTAAGCTTTTTTTGGCGAGTACTATCCTATCAAGAACCGATTGTTGATTTAAAAGCTTTCATGGATCGAAATTTTAGTATTGGGTGTTTTTATAGCTTTACAATCGGCATTGGCCTTTATGGAACAGTTTATCTCATCCCTTTATTTCTAGCTCGAATCCGTGGCTATAATAGCCTTCAGATCGGAGAATTTATGATGGTCGCAGGCCTATTTCAGTTTGTAGCCGCCCCTATTGGCGGACAACTTCTTAAACGAATAGACATGCGATATATCCTGGCTTTTGGGATCGCGCTTTTCTTTTGGTCTATTTATCTTTCATCTGCCCTTACCAATCAAGCGAGTTTTGATGAATACTTCTGGCCACAAGCTATACGAGGAGTCGCCATTATTTTTTGTTTCTTACCCATCAATAATCTTGCTCTTGGAACACTTCCCCCAGAACGACTTAAAAATGCCAGCGGCCTTTACAATTTAATGCGCAACCTCGGTGGAGCTATTGGACTTGCACTTATTAATACGACCCTCATTAAACGCCTTGATCTTCATAAAGCCCGACTTTCAGACAATTTAAAAAGTGGGAAAATTCAGCTTGAGAATTTTTTATATAATCTTGAGAGCAAATTTGAAAATTTTAATATCCAAGATGATCATCGCGCTGCCTTAAAAAATCTTGCCGGGTTAGTCGAACGTGAAGCCGGTGTCCAAGCTTTTAATGATTGTTATACCATTATGGGGTGGCTCTTTGCAGCTTCCTTTATCTTGGTTTTTCTATTACGCAAACCTGAGAAAACGTTTCAGGATGAAGCGGGGCATTGAAAAACAGCTTAACAAAGTTGAACTAGCCAATAGATTCACTCGAGCCATCGCCGTTGGAAATCCACGAGAATTTACGCAAGGTGACAAAGAAGAGCAGGAAATAGCCGAAAGCTGCAATCGGCTCATCAAAAACGCCATCATCTGCTGGAACTACCTGTATCTGTCACAAAAACTGGAAGGAATGGACAGCCTTGAGCAGAAAGATAAGTTGCTCTCAGCGATTTCATCGCATTCTCCGATTTCTTGGGCGCATATCAACCTTCTAGGAGAATATGATTTCTCAGATGAAAAACTTAAGGATACAGCCGGAATCCAACTTCCAAAAATTTTAGTCTAATCAGCACAAAAAAGGGAAGTGATAAAAATCATGGTGATAAACGACTGAAAGAGGTTTTTCTTAATTCCTATTGTTAGATACGTACCGTTATGGGATTCGACCCTTATATATGAAAATGAGAACTCTAAATGGGGAGCCCCATTCAGGGATCAGATTAGCAGCATAACACAATACAGACTATAGCTTAATTTGCTGCTATCCTGTCTAATCTTTGGGGACCTCCTCTTGCGTACATCAAAACACATTTGATGAACAAATTGAGGCCTTTTTAAAAACCTCAATTTACTTATCAATTGCAGCTATTAAAGTAGCCTCCACGTTGATTGCATATTACAGAGCACATATAAGTACCTGTAACCATGCCTGCAGACTCAGCGTGGAATGGAAAAGCCCCCTTATCTCTTATGTCGCAATAACATTCACAACTCGAAGGTGCAGGTTTAATTTCAGGGATTCCAGCTGCAAGTGTAAGTTGAGCTACTAAAACAAGGCTAATCATTACTGTTTTTGTTGGGTTTTGTGCAGCGTAACTAATAATATCGCTGACAGCTTTGAGAGGGGTAAATAAATAGGATGCCCAAGAGGTTGAAGGTTTTTCCAACTCAATAGTTTGTGAGGATGTCAAATCAACTACATTCAATTGATCGTCTTCAGTTTGAGCAACTAATCGAGTTCCCTGTAATCCTGTAAGTTCAAATTC
>JAFKGL010000009.1 GCA_017307065.1 Candidatus Paracaedimonas acanthamoebae | reverse complement strand
CATAAAGAAGAAAATGAACTTTTAAAGATTTCACTTTTCGATATACCACAAACGCTGGCGTATCAACGGTCCCTCAAAGCATTTGTTGATACTCAAGTATTCATGTATATCCATTTGTTTAAAGATTTAAATTTACCTAAGGAGCTTTGTTTACATATTCTCCGTTACGCATTTACCCCCGAGTCTCAACAGCAATTTATAAGCAACTATCCGGACAATATGGAAGATAATGAAAACAGCAGTACAAGATGTTTAGTCATGTAGCTTAGTCACTTCTGCCTGCATGTTTTAAGGTGAATCTATATACATATCCGTAATGAACATGCCTACGTCTTGCTTGTAGTGCACTCTTTTTTTGCGGTCATAGGCATAGGATGATAACTCGCCCTCTGTATAGGGCGGGTCTTGTAAAGAGATAACATTAAGTGTTCAATTTTGGTTCTTATGTCCTATTTTAGAATTTAATCAGACCTAATAAGTTTCTCCTGAATGTATAAAATGGAAACAAAAAAATATAATTCCAATATATAATCCTACAACAAAATCAACTACTGCCCTCCGTCAATTGAAAATGATTAAGCACTGCTCTATATATATATGAAAGTGCTTCCACACCCATAAAGTCTGGATATATTTTCCCTATGACCATAATAACGCCATAATAAAATGGTTTAATTAACATGATAATTAAGATGTATTTTATATAACTTATTTTAAATTCCTGTTGCTCTGATTATCAATTAAACAGACCAATCACTTGGAATAGCAAATTTTTTCTAATTAATAATTATCATATACAGCCTTACGATGTTTTATAGCAATAATAATCACAGAATGCTCTTCTGGTTCAATACGATAAACAATTCTGTAATCACTTACTCTTAACCTGCGATGCCCTTTAAGGCTATAACGTAATGGCTTTCCAAATCCGATAGGATCCACCATCAACCTCTCTTCGATAGCCTTTTTTATTAATTTTTTAGCTGTAGTAGATAATTCAGGTATATCCTCTTTAACAACTGATTCCAGATAATGAATTTGATAAAGACTAGTTCCAGACATCTTCGTGCTTCACTTTTTTGGATGCCGCCTGATCTCGTATTTCAGCAAGAGCAGATAAATTCATATCCTCCCTTCTCTCCAAAGCTTCTAATATTAATTCTTTTGCAAAACTCGAAACAGATTTATGCTCTTGATGAGCAAGATCTGAGATTAAGGCAACTGTCGCTTCTTCAAACGTAATGTTAACGCGTGGGTGTTTAGTAGGCATACCTATTCTCACTAATATAATACATAGTGTAAGTGTAACACTTTAACATCACCTGTCAAGATTAGTTAATTAATGGGGGGCTTTGATTTACGTTTTTATAAATACATAGAATATCCTATCTTTCAGATAAATCTGGTAAATAAATTAAGTAAAATATTCATGTTAATTTCTTTCATAATTTTATGAGATACTTATCTGTTAAAGTCCTGTTACAGTCCAATATATTCATAATTACATGTTTAAATATTATGAAAGTAATTGATTGGAACCAGCCAGCTACCTTTACCGATCTGTTTAGCAAAATTTACATACATTCTTTAAACAATGGTTGTTTTGATCAAAATAATCCAACATGGATTAGTTACGCCCTTGAGCTTGCCCAATTTGCTATTTTTAGCAGCTCGAGCTTTTAA
>JAFKGL010000008.1 GCA_017307065.1 Candidatus Paracaedimonas acanthamoebae | reverse complement strand
CTCGCACATTTAAAAACGTTTTATATTATTGCCAAAGAAGGCAGCCTTACAAGGGCCGCTCATCTTTTACATACAAGCCAATCTTCTTTAAGCCGGACTTTGCAAACGCTTGAATATTACGCAAAAGCACAGCTCTTTGAAAGACATGCCCGAGGCTTGAAATTAACCCCTCAAGGTGAAAAAATATTCCACCATGCTCAAAAAATAGTCCAAGAACATGAAGCATTCAAACATTCACTTTTGAATGATTTTAATGAAACAGAAGGTGAGTTAAAAATTCTCACAACACCAGGAATGGCTTCTATCTGGTTACCAGAAATTATTCCTGGTTTTTTAAAAAAGTACCCAGGAATCAAATTAGATATCAATAGTTCTTTAACTAATTTAGAAAGAGATCTTGAAAAAGCAGATATTCTTATTCGGACGCGCATAGATCTCCATCCTAATCTTATGCAAAGACAAATTTTTAACTCTCCTTACAAATTATGGGCAAGTCCTGATTATTTGAGAGAATTTGGTAATCCTCAAAAAGCAGAAGATCTTGATCATCATCGCTTGCTGGTGTTTGAAAATGCGAGATTTAATGTTTTAGCCAATAATTATTGGATTTTAGAAATTGGGGCTAATCATGAAAAGCCAAGACAGCCATTTTTGATCATGAATTCATTAGAAGGCTTAATAGCTTGCGCCAAAAAGGGTTTTGGAATTATTCAAATGCCTGTAGCTCTTACTCATATTAAAAATAAAGATAAAGAATTAATACCTGTATTAGAAGAAATTGAAGAACCAAGCATAGGAATTTTTTGTATACACCCATTAAAAACAAAAAATCTTAAAAAAATTAATTTATTCGCAGATTATTTAGAAAAGCTATTTAAACAAGGAGATTTTCCATATAATAACAAGCCTTTTGAAAGGTAAAATCTCCTTGTTAATTTAACAAATAGCTTAGCTAAATGTGTGCTGTATTTTTTTGCAAAGAAACATAGTTTGGCAAGGAGGAGCAATATTTTCGAATGTAGTTTTTTTCATGATAAATGACTTTCAATATATGGTTGTAAGATAATGCTTTTAAGCAACTTTAATATGCTCAAAGAACGGTTATTTCATACTTTTTATTGACTGAGAAGCACAATAAAGTCTTGCTCTCTATGCATTTCCGTCATAGCTTAAAATTTTAATTAAATAAAGTTTAATTTGTTAATAATTTTTAAATTATGGATTGTATTGAAAAGAAAAAATTAATCTTTAGAGGTAAAATTTCAAGCAAAATCCCTTGAAATATTTGAGAATATTTAGCGCAAAATTCTTATCATGAAATTAAGGGAAAAGAAAAGATTTATAGAACCAGTGAAATCAGGGAAAAGAAGAATCGGTTGTTTATAGGGGGGAGAAAGGGGTAACCGATTCTTCTTTTATTCCTGAATTGCCATTTGAAACAACTTCGGAATATTTTAATCTTACTAAAATGTTTCGGGGTATGACTATTTCTAATTTGATATAGGAGATATGCATACAAGCATACCTCAACTATTATAGCCCATCTTTTTAAATTTTATAGATTTTTTCTTTTTTAAATCAAATAGTAAATCTATCAACTATTGATATGTCAGATAAAGTCTTTATATTAATAGAACTAATAGACAATAGTGAAAGTGGAGGCACTATGGATCTCGCACATTTAAAAAC
>JAFKGL010000007.1 GCA_017307065.1 Candidatus Paracaedimonas acanthamoebae | reverse complement strand
TTGCAGGTTTTAGCTAAAGCAACCCCATCTCTTATCTTTATATCCTGAGCAATTTTTTTCATGACTTCATAAGGGAGACAGCTAAAAAGACCGGCTTGGGGCGCTGTTGCTAAATTGTCTTCCTGCTCAGAAAACTTAAATCTTTTGGCTGGGGGCTCAAGTTCTTGATCGGAATCACAGCACCATGAGGGCGTTGCCGAGAGAGCTACTGCAGCAATAAGAATCATTAAAACTTTTTTGATCATGAGGGGTAATTCTGTGTTCAAGATTACAATAGCATACAATAACCCTATCTAATCATAATCAATTAGTCAATAAATATCCCGTCCCTAGAAAAAGGTTATCCATTTGAGCTTTGAGCGGCAGGCACTCGTTTTGTTAAGTTGATTCCTTGGGCTGCAGCCGCATCAAACCGGGGAATAAAAGCATAAAAGACAGTTAGTCTATCATCATCTTCAGCTGGGGATATCTGACCGTTAATGATCATGGTTGTTCCATCCTTACTGATGCTTATGGCTTCGTTAAGGGTAGTACCTTGAGGTAAAAAATGTCTGAACACAGATTCGATTGGGTATGAGCCTATATTTATATCCCACATAAAGGCTTTTTTTGTATTTTGAAGATCTCCACAATACCCCACAATGCGCCTGCCATCTGCGCTCATGGCACTTGCGACACCGTTGATATATCTTGAGGGAATCTTAAGAGGGTGCATCACACCGCCAGCACTCACGTGGAAGCTAAGCTCATGAGCTTTTTGTAAAACTTCAGGGGATGCTCTTCGCCATATAAAAGCTCTTGCATTAGGAGAAAAATTATTTTTAAGATGAAATGTTTTGAAGGAAGTTCCAAGAACAATATTGCCATCGGCACTGACAGCAATAGCTTCACTTGTCATATCGCCTTTTAAGGTTCCCAGGGAACGCATCCCGTCGGTTTCTGTCCAAATGAAGGCTTTACGCTTATTGTCATCGGCTCCATCATCAGAGATTCCAACAATCGTGGATTGATTAAGGCTAATGGCCAGAGCATGACTTGTTTTTCCATTATTGATTGTCCCAAGAAACTGGACACTTTCATCTTGTCCTGTAAGGATCCATTGAGCAGCCCTTAAATGAAAGTTGGGAACGTGAGGGTCTCGGGCTGCCCCCACAATGATTGTCCTTTCTGGGGATGCAGCTATGTCATTGGCTTTGCTAAATTCATAATTCACATTTTCTACGTGTTCTACGGTATTTTTGAGATAACGCACCTCTTCTGTTCCTTTTGTCAAAATAAATGCTCTACTCTGTCCATATTCTATTGCAACCCCTCCTTGGCTTCCAACACTGAGTGAGCCAGAGGCATCTATTGCATGCACAATTAAACAATCCTCTAGATCAGCTCTGTGAGAGAGGTAAGTCTGCCATCCATTGGAAACGCGAATTGAAGTATAAATATAAGTTTCATCATGCCCCTGATTTTCAGAATTATCTTCAATGTATGTTCCTATAACAGTTAAGCTATTTCCACTAATAGGGGCAGGATACTCAGCGTCTAAGTCATGGAGGCAGAGGATCTCAGGAGACATTGCGCGTTTAAGAAGATTCTTATAAAAAGAGGCAGTTTTTTGAGGGGAGGCTTTTGGATCTTCGCCTTCTTTGTGAGAAAGTTGGAGATATCGATGAGTTCCAGGGATTCTTTTAGCATAGTTTTCCCAGATACTTGGGGTATTGATCACGTTGCCTAATTGTTTGCAGGTTTTAGCTAAAGCAACCCCATCTCTTATCTTTATATC
>JAFKGL010000006.1 GCA_017307065.1 Candidatus Paracaedimonas acanthamoebae | reverse complement strand
CTTCACTGGCAAATATAACTTTAAAAAAAATGATGGCGAAATTGATATGGATGCAATGGTCAATGCTCTTGAAAAGCACTTAAAACAACACTTCTGGAAAGTCTCCTAATTCAAAACGAACACTTTTGGGGGTTCTTCCACAGAATACCATTCAGGCAGGTGATTTTCAAAAAATTCTCTAATGATGCCTATTTTTGAGCATGTAATAAAGCTCGTAAGAAGATTAAAAAATATACAAGTTACCTTACTAAATTTATTAAGAATTGTCTGCTTTTTCTTGGCTAAAAGATTTATTTTTATGTTGCTTTTTAGCCTTCATCATTTGAAGAGTTTTCTCATATTTCTCTTGAGCATAAGCCTTTTGATCTGCAGTAATCTCTTCTCCCTGATTGCCTTCTAAATCATACCGATGTGTGCCCTTTATAACAGCCTTGAGGTAATGAATGTTACTTGTGTAATAGGTAAGAGCATCTTTTAATTTAACTTTTGAAGGAGAGTTCTCCTTTCCAAGAAAGGAAGAGATGTCTTTATCAATATGAAGCTTAAGGGGCTTTATTTCCTTTGGGTTAAAGCAAAGAGGAAACTTCTCATAAAGCCATTTTAAAGCTGCTTTGATTTCTTCTTTTTTCTTCTTTTGAGCTTTCTGCATGAGATGTTCTTGATCTTTAGTAGAAGGTTTTTCAATTATATTTGGAATTAAATATTGAAGCCCTTGAGAGAGCTGAGATTGCTTTTCTGGGCTTAAGGGTTTTTTGATCGTGAGTTTAGGCCTATCATTCATCTGGTATTTCCTTAGTCCTTACATGTTTTTCATGTAACATTTATTCCCTTTCCTGTTAAACAAAAATTATCCCCACTTCTAAGGGAAAACATTGTGGATAAAATACTTACATCCTTTGCTCTTCCTTGCTTGAGAAGAATTGCCTTATAAATTAGCATCCTTTAACAAGGAGAGGTTAAAGATATGGAGAGATGAGGTATGACTTGTCTCTTAAATTCATCATCACAAGTATGATCAATAAGGTGATAATTACATCCTAATCTTTTTTCAGCCTTAAGCCTTTTATTGAGAATTTGCTTAATTTTCTTAATGAGGAGATTAAGGTCCGTAAACAATAAAGACCTTTGTCTTGCTTTTTGTCCTATTCTGCCATTGGCAATGAGAAGAGACCAATCTTTAAAAAGGGTGGGCATCACAACAATATGATAATACCTAAAAATACCCGCTCCTTTATTTTGAGCTTTAAGATAAAACTCTGCGTGCATTATGCAACATTCTGTTCTTTTAACATTATAAGTTGCTGCAAAGACTGCTGAGGGTTTTGAGGGTTAATAGGATAAAGTTTATTCTTAAAAAAGATAACATTGCTTTGTTTGAAAGCTCCA
>JAFKGL010000005.1 GCA_017307065.1 Candidatus Paracaedimonas acanthamoebae | reverse complement strand
TTTATGCCGAGAATAAACCTGAATGCTTACAAACCATCGCGAAACTAGCAGCATTTTGATACAGATATTTTTTTTCATGTAGGATTAGATGGTGCTCATCATGCCATTTAAAGTTTATAAAATCCTGCCAAATAAACATAAAACTTACAGGTTTTAAGAGGACTCCATTTTTTCGCTTTGCAAATACATCCTTATTTATATAATATAGTGATAAATTAGGTAGTTGCATGAGAAAAAAATGGCTCGCGAAGGCAAGGCAAAGGTTTTGACTGAAAATGAGTTTAAATTGCTCACATTAGTCGCCAAAGAAGGAAAGTTTGGTGCTCGCAATCTGGCAATCATTTATTGCTCCTTCGGATTGGGTTTGCGTGCTAAAGAAATCGCTTCACTTACCCTTGGCGATGTGGCAAATACTCATTATCAGTTATTCGATGAAGTTAGTTTAAAACGCTCGATGACCAAGGGAGACAAGCAACGCCATGTCTATCTGACGCATAAGAAAATTCGTGAAATACTGCAAGCCCATTTAAACTCCCTAAAAGGAACCCCGCTTAACAAACCGTTGTTTCAAACTCAACGCAAAAGTCGATTCACCGCCAATACCTTACAAAAATGGTTTAGAGCACTTTATGATAAAGCAGGAATTCATGGCGCAAGTTCTCATTCAGGAAGACGTACCTTTATTACCCGGCTTATCGAGCAAGGTGCAGATATTAAAGCCGTATCTCGACTTGCCGGGCATGCTAATATTGTGACAACCGCAATTTATGTAGAAGATAATCCGGAGCGCTTAAAGCGAATTGCTAATCTGGCCTTATTTTAATGCGCCCTGGGTTTACTTTAGGTCCTTTAATTATGATATTGACGCATTAAAAAATAATGGGTTTGCTACAGCAGGAGTTAATTAATACTATCAAAAATCTCTAGGACATGATAGAAGCTCGGTTTGATGTTGTGTAATTTCATGCCTTAATGAAGAACACGAATGTATGCTTAATTTAAATCATTGAATATTATGAAGGTGAATTCAACTAACTCGTGCAGCTGTTGCCTTTATGGAAGTTGGGAAAAATGTACATTTGGACTTGTTTGCTATTACTGAAGCCGGACGAATTTAAGATAGGGAACAGGAGCTGTACACGCTTCTTTTTAATGAGGTGACTAGAGCGCTCAGGAAAAAGCTTGAGGGAGTCAGGATGACATCGCAGAATTAAGAGCATTGTTGCGGGTTTACAGCATAAATGATATAGGGGTCGTGTGGAATAACCACCAAAAGTGTTAATTCTGAATTAAATCATCTTCCAAAAATGTTGTTTTAGATGTTTTTCAAACGCATTCACCATTGCTGTTATGTCAATTTCACCGTTACTCTTTTTAAAATTGTACTTGCCAGTAAA
>JAFKGL010000004.1 GCA_017307065.1 Candidatus Paracaedimonas acanthamoebae | reverse complement strand
TATGTATACCCTCTCCCCCCCTCTATAACTACAGCTTCTTGATTAGTACGGCTCTCCAAATCTCCCAAAATTAAATCATGAATACACTTCTCTGATGGATACGCCCTCGCCGTCTCATTCCATTCCCCTAACTGCTTCTCTCTCTCTTCTTCATTGAGTATCTGGATATCTCCAATAGCAAATTTCATATACAGTGCCCTTAATGTATTAGTTAAAATTTATAGTTAGAATTATGAAATAATCCCGTAAATTGATTCTATGTACCTCATCCAATTTATAATAAAATTTTGCTGCGTACCTTTCTGAAAAAGTATTTCCAATAGATACTTGGCTACCATCATATTGAATATAAAAAATAAATATGTGCCGGAAGCTTAACCCACTTACGTTAAATGTCCTCGAAGCTACTCTGCAATAGAGCTGTTTATTTTCATAACATGAGTTTGACTTGGATCACGAATAACCTCCCTTGATACGATTTATCATAAACTCAAAATAACTCAAACATATTAAATTTCTACAATTGTGAAAATTTGTATATTAAGAACCTTAAAGTACTTTACATACCTTATAGTTGTTATGAGAGCTCTCACAGTTTTCTCTATATTTTCATGAGTAAGTTAGGCTTTAATCACTTTTCCGCTTTTCACTTGTCCGTTAAAATAATCTGATTCATAATCTTATCTTACAACATACTATAAATTTCAACATTATAGAAAATTTGTTTTAGATTACACAAAGTTACTAAGAATAAAAGAAGCGGTTTTTTATTATGCAACTTTTTTGCCATTTTGTAGTTGATTTAAATTGGCACAAATCCCTTCCATAATTCTGACATAATCATTAAAAATTTTAGAAATATTTTCTTGAGAAAAGTGGCTTTTATTATAGCCAAACCTCATTATAAGGTCACTAGAAGGTTCTACACCAACAGTAAGCGAAAATTCCGTAACATCTAAAGTGTTCTTATGGGAATTTATTTCAAGATCAACAATTGATTTACTTCTTTCAACCTTTGGATAATTTTCAAAAACGAAAATTGTATCGAATAGAGAATGAGCTGATGAACCTCCAACAAGAGATTGAATTTCAAACAATGGAAGTAAGGCTTGATGCTGAATTGATGCAAGTTGAGTTTGTATCAAATTTATTCCTTGAATAATGTTTATGTCGTCTTTTATTTGAAATCTAAACGGCACAACGTTAGCTAGTAAGCCAATAACTTTATGGGCATCTTCTAACTCAATAGTTCGGCCAAAGGTTGTTATACCAAAAGTAATATCTTTCATTTGTGTAAACTTAGCAAGCAATACGGCCCACGCAAATTGCATGATAGAATTCAATGTTAGTCCCAAGTCTCTAGATAAAAAAACGATCTGATCATATAATAAAGAAGGGATTAAAGCTTCAAAGACTTCATACCCTTTAGAGGAACCATCCGTGTGCTTAAAAGATGCAGAAAATTGATTACTATAAGTAGAGCCAAATATATAATCTTTCCAAAATTCTTTTGTGTTTGTTTTATCTTGTTGTTGCACCCAACTGATATATTGTTGGAAAGAAACGCTGTTCTTGATTTCTAGTTCTATCCCCTTAAACAAATCATTGTAACTTTTCTTTATTGTCTCTAATAACTCCATTACACTCCACCCATCTAAAAGAATGTGATGAAAAGTTAATATAAAATAATAGTTTTCCTCTGCATATTTGACAAGGATTCCCCTTATGAGAGGAGCTTTATCAAGCTCAAATTTCTGTTCTCTATTTTTTAAAAGTAGGCTTTCTAAAGAAGAGGTTTTCTTCTCTTCTTCCAAATTAGAGATATCGTGAAAGTCTAAAACTGAAGGAATGTTTTTAGAAGTGAACTGAATAGGATCATCAAGGCCTTGCCAAAAAAATGCTGTTTTAAAGATATCATACGTCTTTACTATCTCTTCCCACACTTTTTTGAATAGATTTACCTTTTTTAGGTTATAGATTAAAAAAACCTTTTGCCGGAAATACCAATCTTGTTTTTTATCCTGTAGATAGTTAAGGAGAATTCCTCTTTGCATAGGAGAAAGTGGATAATAGCTTTCAACTTCACAAGGATAATCCACATTATTTTGTATAAGCAGTTTTACTTCTTCTTTCTCTTTAGATAGCCTAGTCATTAAAGCTTTTTCTGAATCTAGTTTTTCCTCAGAACGAATTGTTATTTCTAAAAGTTGGGCTAAGGATTTTAAAATAGGGCTTTTAAAAATATCTTTAGCAGTTAGTTGCATTCCTGCTTTTCTAGCTTCAGAAGCTAACTGTATAGCGGAGATGGAGTCACCGCCGATACGAAAGAAATTGTCATGAACACCCACTTTTTCTAGCCGTAAGACACCGCACCATAAAGCAGCTAACTTTTTCTCTATATCACTCTGAGGCTCATCACTCTCTTGAGAAATCTTCCCCTT
>JAFKGL010000003.1 GCA_017307065.1 Candidatus Paracaedimonas acanthamoebae | reverse complement strand
CCTTACCTGCTTTTAAATCAGAAATCGCTTGATTCTTAAAATCCTCAAAGTTAAATGAGGTCTCTTTCTTCTCTAATTCCATTTGTCAGTCCTTTCTCCAAAATAATTATTACATTATCAGAACTGACACAGTTGGTTAAATACTCCCATGGCAATCAAGAGCAAAGACCACATGAACTTGATCTCCATTCCAACACTGAATGCTAAAATGATCCGAACACCACCGTAAATTACTCTTCAAAGTAATGATCTTTCCATCATGAACACAAACAGGTCTTTTCCCATACTTTTGTAAAAGTAAGCTATGTTCTTTCATGATACGATAGACTCGCTTTGGATTAATGGCTTCATTCAAAGATTTTCTTAAAAGCGCTGTTACTCGCCTATAACCATAAGTGGGACGCTCATCTGTAATCTGACGAATGAGAGGTAGCAGTTTTTGGTCTTGAATCATAACTCTTTGTTTATGCGTGCCTGATGGCTTCTTTAAGCGCTCATAAAGATTGGAGCGAGAGACTTCAAGAGCTTTACAAATTCGACTCATTGAGAACCTCCTTCTGCAAGCAAGGGATTGCGCCAAACCAGTTTTTTTTCGCGGCTAATCTTGATCGCTTCCTTTAAAATCTCGACTTCTTCTGTCTTCTGTCCTAGCAAACGCTCTAATCGTTTGATACGTTCCAAAGCTTGCTTATGCTCAGTCTCAGGAATGACCTTTTCTTGGCAACTAACTCCCTCAAGAGCGCCTTCTTCCATCTTACGGCGCCATAAAAATACCTGAGAAGCTGCTATACCATGCTTACGAGCAACATAGGAAACGCTCTTCCCAGCCTCATAGGTCTCTTCTACAATCGCCTTCTTCTCAAAAATACTCCACCGCCTGCGCCTCTCAATCGAGGTAATCACATGCAATTTATCTGGCTTAGTCATAGTCATAATACTAGAAATACTCCTATATCTTAGGAGCTAAGGGAATATGTCCGTTTTAACAGGGGCATGTATGGACTCGCCGAGAGATGCAAGAATAAAAATGATAGTCAAGACTAGTAATAGGTTGCATGCATGTATCCGGCCTTTAAATAGAAGATTTCTCTTCTTTGGCCCCGATGGAATCTGCGCTCTCTTGTCTGATTACTCCA
>JAFKGL010000002.1 GCA_017307065.1 Candidatus Paracaedimonas acanthamoebae | reverse complement strand
TTCATCCTAATTGCCATAGGCAAGTTCATAACCAGCTAGAGCCGCGTCTTTTGAAAGGCGTTCAAGAGGCTTGAGCCGAATGCGGGGAAACTCGCCTGTTCGGTTCTTAGGGGAGGGAACGGCAGTAATGTCATTCTCTTACCCGACGCCATTGCAAGATCTAATGAAGCTAAAAACTTAGGGATTAAGATGGGTGAGCCTTATTTTAAGTTTAAAGAAATTGCTCAAAAGTTTGATATAGCTATCTTTTCTTCAAATTATACACTCTATCAAGACTTCTCTAATCGAATTATGGCTTTATTAAAATCTCAAGTCCCTATCATGGAAGTCTATTCCATTGATGAGGCATTTCTGGATTTAACAGATATCCCTCAGGATCAACTCATTACCTTTTGTCAGCACTTAAAAGAGCAAGTGCGGCAATATTTAGGAATTCCAATTTCAATTGGCGTCTCTTTAACTAAAACACTTTCTAAGGTTGCTAATCACTTTGCAAAAAAATCTGAAGGAATATTTATTCTACTCGATGAAAAGGAGATCAATACTTTTTTAAGTCGTTTACCTGTAAATGAGGTTTGGGGCATCGGCTACAATCATACAAAATACCTGATTGCGCAAGGAATTGATACAGCCCTTAAGCTTAAGGAAGCGCCTCCTAAATGGATACGCCAAAAAATGAGTGTGGTTGGCGAGCGAATTGTAACCGAACTTAATGGAAACATTTCTTATGAACTTGAACAAGAATTAAATTCTAAGAAGATGATTACAGTTTCACGCTCCTTTCCAAAAGATGTTACCTCTTATGAAGAATTAGAATTTGCAATCTGTTCTTTTATTGAAAAAGCTGTTGAGAAGCTGCGAGAAGAAAAAATGCTTGCCCAAAAGTTGGGGATTTTTATTAAGACCAATCGTTTTAGTGAAGGAGCATACTATAGTAATTTTCAGCTGATGACGCTTGATGTTGCAAGTCATTATACTCCTTCTTTTATTACGGCAGGTAAAAAGGCTTTAAAAGCTATTTATAAACCTTCCCTTGCTTATAAAAAGGCTGGAGTATGCCTCTTGGATTTAAGTTCTCATGAAGAATTTCAGGGTTCCTTTTTTAGCCCTGTTTCTCCAAAAAAAGAGCAATTAATGCTAACGCTGGATAAACTTAATCAAAGGTATGGAAAAAGAACAATTAGTTATGGTGCTATTAATCAAGAAGCAACTTCAATCACACAGCGCCAATTCCTTTCACCTCACTACACAACACAGTGGAATGATATTCCTAAAGTTAAATAACTTAATATCATTTATTTTTATTCTTCTGCTTTTAGAATAAGTATGGAGAGTATGTGTTAGACCGTAGCCTGATTAAATAAAACTTCTTAGCGTAATGGGATGGACTCCTCGGATTAATAGAGGCACGATTGTTAATGCCTGAATGATTCGAAACAACGAGCAAAGGAACCCATCATGACTATGACTATCCTTGGTATTGATATTGCAAAAAATATCTTTCAATTAC
>JAFKGL010000001.1 GCA_017307065.1 Candidatus Paracaedimonas acanthamoebae | reverse complement strand
AAAAAATCCTTACTAAGTTTAATTCTCATATTGAGGTTGTAAGTGAACTTAATAAAGGAACTACATTTAAATTCAAATGGCCTATTTTTTAAAAACTTAACTAAATTACATTCTGTTGAAACTTTAGCCTAAGATTAAAATTAAGCTAAGGAAAAAATCTTTTCAACAGAGCAGGATATTTTTAAACCGTTGTTGACAATGCCATTTTCTTCTATATCTTTAATGCTAGGTTCTTAGAATAAAAAAACTAAGTATAAGTTTGGTTAATAAATTTTAAAGGGAAGAAATAATGATAAATGCACCACACACAACAGTAAGGACTTTTTCTTATTATTCGCGCTTATTTGCTAACATCTTAGTAATTATTGGCGCTATTAACTGGGGCTTAGTTGGAACCATTAAGTTTGATCTTGTTGCTTTTCTTTTTGGAGAGGTGTCAGCAGTCAGCCGCGTTGTATATGCGCTTGTAGGTCTTTCTGGCCTTTACCTATTACCAACTTTAGCACAACGTAGTATAAATAATTGATTTTACTGCATTATAAAGGTATCAGCTTTTATATGGTATGAGATGGATATAGTTGGGCGGGTGAATACTAAAATTATAATCTATAACTTAATTATTTCTCAAGTACTGATAAAGTGTCTCTCGGCTGATATTAAGCTCCTTGGCAACTGCTGATTTGCTATGTCCTTGAGAAACCTTTTCCTTAAGCTCTAATATTGTTTCCTCACTGAGCTTTTTCTTCCTTCCTTTATAGAGTCCCTTTTGCTTTGCAAGATGAATTCCTTCTAACTGCCGCTCTCTGATAAGAGCTCGCTCAAATTCTCCAAAAGCTCCCATTACGGAGAGAAGAAGCTTGGCCATGGGAGAGTCCTCGCCTGTAAAGACTAACTGCTCTTTCTCAAATCGAATACCTATCCCCTTCTCTGTTAAATCTAACACTAGCTTTCTTAAATCATCAAGATTACGAGCTAATCGATCCATGCTATGGACAACAATCGTATCTCCATCTCTTGCATAGTGAAGAAGTTCTTCTAGTCCAGGTCTTTTGGTATCTTTTCCTGATGCTTTATCAGTGAAAACTTTATCAAGAAGAATTCCATCGAGTTGTCGTTCTGTATTTTGACCAAAACTGCTGACGCGGATATAGCCAAGTATTTTACCTTTAGACATGAATCTTCCTTTTTCGTATAAATGAGCCCTAATTGTCAGAATAGAGTCTAAGAGGTTGTCGATCACTTGTCAATAAATTATTAAACCTATTTATTCCTGACATGGTTACATCCCTCTTCCTGACATCAGGTTAGAGCATACTCTAGATTGACATAAAAATCATTTTTAGATATTAAGATGAAAATTATACCTATTTAAATTTTAGTTCCTAAAATATCTTACTTGCATAAATTATTTTTATGCTATAATTTTTTTATAATCCTTTAAAAAAATATTGGACCTTAAATGATACCAAGAGCAAAAATATCTAAGGGTGGGAAAATTGTTATTCCTGCTTTCTTCAGAAAAAAGTTGAACCTTAAAGATGGTGAAGAAGTTATGCTTGAGCTCCAAGATGATCATCTTGTTATAACGTCTCTCAAACATAAACTTGAAGCTGCACGTCAAATTGTAAACCGCTACCATTCTTCAAAAGAAAGCTTAGTTGATATCTTATTTGAAATGCGTCGCGAGGAATCCAAGCATGAACAATAATGTTATTTTAGATTCTTCCGCTCTGCTCGCTCTTCTTAAAAATGAACCAGGGTCAGATATTGTTGAATCTCTCCTAGGTAATATCATAATGTCGAGCATTAATGTTACTGAAGTCGCAACTGTATTACTCGATTCAGAAATGACTTTACAAGAATGCCAAGACACTGTTTTACCGTTTATCTCTAACATTAAACCTTATGATGAAGTACTTGCTTTCTTAACTGCTGATCTCAGAAAACAAACTAAAGCTTATGGTCTTTCGTTAGGAGACAGAGCTTGTATTGCATTGGGGCAAAAGATGCAGCTTCCTATCTATACAGCTGATAAAATATGGGGAGAGCTGCAATTAGAAAATGTCAAAATTAAGCTTATTAGATAAGAACATTCCTCGCAGACTCAATTTAATAAGTTATTCATATCATTAGCTTAATTTTAATCTTAGGCTAAAGTTTCAACAGAATGTAATTTAGTTAAGTTTTTAAAAAATAGGCCATTTGAATTTAAATGTAGTTCCTTTATTAAGTTCACTTACAACCTCAATATGAGAATTAAACTTAGTAAGGATTTTTT